>JBHLMB010000310.1:0-4501 GCA_048938565.1 Promethearchaeota archaeon
AGTGGTTTTTTTTCTTCGCAGCAGATAAATTAGTTACATAAACAGATCCATTCCAGTATTTTTTTCCTAATTGGCAAGTTAATACTCTTATCATCGTGGTCTTTCCCGCTCCCGAAATACCAAATATGCCAATAATTTCTCCAGATTTCACGGTTAGCGAGACATTTTTAACCACATGTTTTTTACCGAACGAGACATTCAGATCCTTAACATCAACAACGATATCTTCATTTTTTAATGATGTCACCTTCAATCACGCCTCGTAGTGTTTTTTTTGAAATACAACTATACTGAGAACAAATAGAAATAACGAAAATCCCAACAAACAATAGAAATCAAATCCAATAGCTGGCAATCCTTTTGTTAAAACTTGGTTTATAATGGGGCCTGCGTGACTTAAAGGGAGTATCCAGGCAATAACTTGCAGGTATAAAGGCATTGAATCGATTGGAATGAATAATCCGCTAAGAAGTATGATAACAATGAAAGACATGAAAAAATATTGATTAGCTTCCGTTTTTGTTTTTGACACGCTCGATATAAACAAGCCTAACGACAATCCTGAAAAACCTAACATGAATAATGCTAAAAACAAGTCAAAATATGTTCCCACGCAATATAATCCTTGAGATACGGAACTAACTATCAACAACAATGTTTGAGCGGCAAGGATGGTGCCATAAGTGAGATATTTTGAAAGTATTATCTCAGTTCGTTTGACTGGCGTTAATAATAACCTTGCTATTGGTTTCTCCTTGACAATTACGAGGATCGTGAGTACTACTGGAAGTCCAAAAACCATTATTGGGAGTATGAATGATATCATAGAGTTGAATTTTAAATTGAGGTTTTCTGGAATTGAAAATTCTTCAAATCCCACGAGATCAATTTGAGGTGTAAGGTTATTATCGGTAATAAATATGTTAATAGAGTCTAAAACTGCATTCAGGTTGTCTTGAAGGGTTATTATACTAGAGGCATCAGAAATTGAGTATATAAAAGCAGGTAATCCAATCATTAGCATTTCGGTAAAGTCTATGGGAATCACTATAATAATCGACACGATTTGATCAGCTAGCATATTCCTTGCTGTTTCCATTGCGTATATATCGGTCGTGGCGTTTAAAAAAATATCCTGATTGAATGTAATGGGTTGTAAATATTCAGATTTATTTACAGCGTTTATATACAAGGCCGAATAGTTATCGTAAGTGGTTTCAGTAAGATTAAATTCTGGATTGGTAAATGTGGTCGAATCGTAAGATACAATTACACAATTCACGGGCTCGATCTCCTCCTTTGCATCAGTTACAAAAGCCATTAGAAAAATTATCATTGGAGGCAACAATAAAGCCAGAAATATGTTAAACTTATCGGTCCATAACAGTTTGAATTCCTTTTTTACTTGATGAGTAAAACGAAATAAGTTATTCCTATGATTTTTGAATAGCTGGATTTTCCTTTTTTTTACATTCTCAGACAACTTGATTACACCTCCACCTTCTTAAATCGATATACGAAATACGCCATTGCTAAAAAAACAACACTTATGGCTATCATTGTAAACGCATAAGAGGTATTGAGCGGAGCACCTCTAAGAGTAATGCTTACAATCAAGTCGCTTGAATATTTAAGGGGAAATATTTTTGTTATTGCCCCCATTGCACCTTCATCGCCCACTCCAAACATTCCTGAAAAAATAAGGAGAACGATGAGGAACATTAAATACATCTGGTTAGCTACTTGTTCCGTTGTGGCTAACGCAGAAATAAATAATCCAATAGAAAGTCCACATAAACCTGTTAGTATTAACACGAGAAAGAAATCAAAAAGAGAACCCAAGCAATACAAGCCAAAAAATGATGTCATTACAAAGATTTCAGTTGATTGAAGAATCATTATAACAATGTTGGCCACGGTCTTACTTATTATTATTTCGTTTTTTGCTGTAGGCGTCAACATCATCCTTGCTAATGGGCCTTCAGAGACAATTGAAAGCGACGTGAGGTTCATGGTCGTGGCAACGATGATTAAAGGTAGTATCATTCCTAAGGCAAAATTAAGTGTTTGACTTTCCCAAAAAGGAACGGAATATTCTAGCGTTGGTATGACTGTAGTAAAGTTATTTATCATTCCAACCTGAGTTCGAAATAAAATGAGTGGCTCTTGAATCGCCATCTCTATGGCGTTTACAGACTCAATGTCAGAACCATCAATTACATATAACAAAACTGGATTGACTTTTCTAACATTAGGATCGTTAGAAGTCGCATTTTCAACAGTTTCAGTGAAGTTTTCGGGTAGAATTATAATCGCACTTATCTGCCCTTTTTTTAGAAGATTCAAACTTATTGCGTAATGAACTTCATATTCTTCTTCGCTCGTGCTGTTATATGAGGAATGTAATCCAAATGTGGAGCAATTATCTTGTACAATGGTAATAAATGTTTCATCATAAGTGGCCGTTCTATTTCCGTCAACCCCAAAAGGCATGCTATCTCTGGTGATAATGGTTGCTGTAAAGAATTTAGTTGGTCCACCACCTGTTACAAGCCCAAAAATAATTATCAATATGAGAGGAATGAAAAAAAGAAGAACAAGCGTGCGCTTATCACTCTTGATTCTCCCAAATTCTTTTTTGATTAATCCCGCAATATTCATAATTCATCCCTGTCAACCATTTTAGCGAACGGAAAGATAATTCTTCTTGAATCATTCCTGAGATGTGATTAATTAATTCCCAAATGAATCCAATCCACATCTCTAAAGTTAATCATCATTAAAGGCTTCTTATATAGAATAATTATCCTTTATCATTAATTCTTGAATTTAATATAAGCTTACTTTTTCTAATAATAATACAAATTATATAAAAATACACTGATTTAATTATTGCAATTTTCTTGAACAATTTATTATTCTTTATTAATATTGAAAATTTTTGGTTTTTCTTTTCAAATATTTCATAATATCGTTAAATCTTTGATTCTCTCACTCGAAAATATTTCTCTAATAAATTAGAAAATTGATTATCTCATTTTTATTAAATTTAAGGCAGAATTTGAATATTAAATAACCCAATTTTATTTTTTCGTCTTAAAATCTATTGTATTACCATAATAATCGCAGTTTATAATTATTACTTTCAAATCACAAAACAGAAAATATATTTAAATATCAGAATACATTCGTCCGAATAAGGAGTAAAATTAGAAAAAATGATGAAAAATAAAACACAATCAGAAAATGAATAATTAAAACCTTAAAGGCGAATCATTATGAGGAAAAGTGGTCTCACGAAAGAACAAATTCCAAAGAAAAAAAAAATAGTGTATAGTTGCAAGGATGAAGGTGGATTAAACCTAGTATATGTCGAATCATCAAAAAGCATCAAGAATCCCTGTGTTAGGACAGAATTCTTTGTAACTAATGAAAAGAAAAAACTCACTAGACTCGGTTATGGTTTATCTACGATTTCTAAGTATTTCAAAGAAGCATTGATTGAAGGTTATGGTGAAGAAGAAGGTTTTAATTTATTTGTAGAAATGTGGCTGGATAATGATTACCTTTGGCAAAATATTGGCAATCAGATGCATAAAATCCTTCATAGTGTTTTAACTCCTTATTTTGATTCAATGGGTATGGTTTACTACTCAGAAGTTTCTGTTTTTCCTCCCAAAATAATCGATGGTCTTTTATTGAATGATACCATATTTTATAAAGATTTTAAAGACAATAAATTTATAGCCCTCTTACTTGAGAACACATATCTAGCGAGAACTTTAGGATTAACTAGTCAAAAATTAGAAAAAATTAAAGCATTAAATATTGATTACACTTTAAATGCTACAAAAAAGAACCTAATGGATAAAATAATTAAATATCAAAGTCCAGAAACATTCCTATTCATTGTACTGCTTGATCAATATTATCGCTGTAAGACAAAATCCTTACCCATTGATGATAATATTTTGTTTAGAGATAACATCATTATCATTGGTTTGGATTTATTCCTCGACTTGATTGGTCTACCAAACAATCTTAGAAACTATTTCGAAAGTGTCTATGAGATGGTAGATGAAGGAAATCTGAAAGAATTGATGAACGAACCTATTTTAGATTCCAATGAGCGACATAATACTCAAGTATTTGAGATAAATCTAAAAGAACTTGGACTTATTCGAAAAAATATTTCAGAATTTTTCATCCCATATTCTCAGAAAAAAAACTTTCCAACTCAAGATTCACAAAATAATCTGGATTTTTATATTTAGAAATAGACTTTTTTCTCATCATTCAAATTCAGTTAGCGTTTATTTAAGGTTTTAATTTATCAAGTGTAGTAAATTTTCGCACATGCATTAGAGAATCAGAAGCTATGAGATGATTATGTAGTAAACATAACTAAGGAAGCCCTTGTTTATATTTTAAATATTCTTTATAATTCAAAACTATTGTTTTCATCAGAAATCTAATGTTCCTATGGCATAATTCTATTATT
>JBHLMB010000311.1:0-4497 GCA_048938565.1 Promethearchaeota archaeon
AAAACCACCTGAGAAAGCTGATAAGCGGTCTGAAAATAGCGTAGACATTGAGTTGTTTTATCTGTGAGCTGTAAAGAGAAGAATTCCGCTCGGCAAATCTCTTGAAATTTTGAATTATTAGAGTTTAATAGTCGTGCCCAATTAACTTGTTGTGATGCTACATGGGCGTGTATATCCAATGCTGCAGGAACTACCGTTTTTCCGCTTGCATTTATTTCGATGATATCGGAATCTTTTGAAAAATTATCAACAACGATCCCATTTTCAATGAGGATGTCCTTGGATTCGCCATTTATATTATCTGCAGGATCTACAACTATACCATTTTTGATTATAAGCTTGTTCATCTTATTCTATTCTCTTCTTATTGTTTTTAAAATCTCTTCAAAGCTTAATACAGGATCATTAGATTTTTCAACATCTATTTTGATATTTTTTAAAACTAATCCCTCTTTTGACACTCCAGTTATTTGATTTATCCATATAGAGATTGGAACATAAAGCATGTGGGAGGGAACATTATCATTTTTTATTACTCTAAGGACCACGCTTCCAAATTCACTAGTCGCTTTAATATTCGAAGCTTCAGTTATTCCAATGGATTTCATGTCTTCTAGATTCATCATTGCAATGGCTACTGCTTCTTTAAGTGATGAATAATTTTCCAAAGCGAGTTCCTTTGCTTGGTCGTGATCAATTTTTCTTACAGTATTTAGAATCATATCCATTATATTACACCTTTAACTTTTTGATGATTGCTTTCAAAATATCTTCGTCTGAAGGGAGATTATTCGGTGGATTTATAATTTTCTTTAATTCTATTGGTACATTATCTAGTCGGAACGCTAAACCGCTAGATTCGATCCCTGTTATAGATGTGGGTAAAATGACTTCAGCCAATTGTGATGTGGCTGTTTTTTTATTATCAATTAGAATTATTGGCTTTGTTGCTAATTTAGTGCTCAAAACCAGGGGTAAATGGGAAATAGGATCAGTTCCTACTATGATACTATAATCAAATTCACCCTCAGAGATTTTAGTTATTATTGTACTTGTTGTTTCGTCTAGCTTGCTTTCTTTGAATTGAATATTACGTTCCTTTCCTATTATAGAGAGCGCAACTTGGTCGAATCCATTCATATTATAATGTCCACTAACCATTATTAAAGAAACTCTTCCTTTTTCCTGTCTATTATTGATTAATTTAAGGAACTCAAGAAATTCTTTAAGAATTTTTTCTCCATTGGGATCTCTCAATATTCCTTGTCCTAGGAAGAAAACACCATTCTCTGCTTCTCTTAAATTCAGGAGGAGTCGCTTTAAATCGCTTTTATCAATACCTGCAACTCCATTTTCTGGTATATTATTCTCTAAACAACATTCTTCTTTAAGTATCCTTATTAAATCCAAATCTTTTCCGGGTTGGATAATCAAAGAGAGATCTCTTACCCCCATTACACCAAAAGATGCAGTCTTGACGGGATCGATGATAATAAGGGTTTTTATTTCTCTACCCGTCATCCTGAACTTGCCCCTTGAAAAAAGAGCTTTATTAAGAAGTCTTGGAATGGATTCAGCAGCATTTAATCCCCACAGGACGATCATATCTGCCTTATTTATTACTTCAGATAATGTTGTTAATGTCATTCCGGTATTGCTAGCTTCTTTTAAAATCTTACCTTGACATATCGTAGAATTTGAATCTATAAATCCATTAATTATCCGAGCTAATTGTAATCCAGATGCCTGGGCTTCGCAGCTTGAATTGGAAAATCCATACAAAATCGGCTCTTTAGAATCCTTTATTATCTCGATCACTCTTTCTAATGCTTGTTCAAGAGAGACTTTTACTAATTGCCCATTTTTTCTGACCATTGGAGTAGTTATTCGATTCTGAGCAGTAATCAAATCAAATTTTTCCTTCCCTTTCAAACAAGCTCCTACGATTTCGTCAATATATATTCCATCGGTTCTAACGATAATATCATCACATAATAGGGAGCATCCCGTACAAGGAACTCTTTTCACATAATCACGACTTTTTTATTTTATTGATAATCAATCTTTATGGCGTCTCTAGGGCAATAGGTTTCACATACTCTACATTCTCTTTCCCTTCCTTCGGCCTCAAGCCTTCTACAATGTTTTAAATTTAACAATTCGCATTTTCCTTTTTTAACTTGAAATAATTGGTGTTTTTCAGGAGGAAAATCAGGAGCCTTACCGCTTAAAGTAGGTGGACAATATCGAGCATTTACAGGACAAACTGTAACGCATATACCACATCCATCACATAATTCTGTATTGACATCTATTCTAAGTTCCTTTTTTTGCCCTTCTTCAGAGCCAAGCATTTCTTTAAGAATGTCATAGTTTTTCTTATACTTTCCTTCCAAAAGAGGAGGACAATCATCAACTTTTACGGAACCTTTAAGTAAATCAAGGGCAAAGGCCATACAAGTAGGTTTACCACATTTTTTACAATTAGTTTTAGGGAGATATTTATAATAATCCATAAAATTTATAGAAATGCTCGATCACCATAAATATAATCTTATATCATATAATGATAAAGAATAATTATTTAGAATATTTTAATTTCTTTAGATTATTACATATAAATAAAGTACTAAATAAAAGTACAATTCTTTCAACCTATAAAAAGATGTTCTGTTTCCATTCTATACCATAAATGATTCGTTTTAAACATTGATGATTTATTATGAATAAATAAAAGAAAAATATCTAATACTTTAATATTAGGAGATTGGATTTAAAAGAAATGATATAAATTGATGTAAACATGGAAAATAAAGAAAAAATAACGGAAGAATCAGTTAAGGATGCAATGATGGATCCTCAAGCATTAAGGATCAAGCAAAATCTACAAAAAATAAGGCATAAATTAGTTGTCATTTCTGGAAAAGGAGGCGTTGGTAAAACAACGGTTTCTGTAAATTTAGCGATAAGTTTAGCAAGTATTGGGTTTAAAGTGGGCATTTTAGATGTAGATATTACGGGTCCGAATGTAGGAAAGATGCTCGGTATACGCCAGGACATTCGCCCAAGAGTAGATCCTGAAAAAAAGGTGTTCTTCCCTGTTAATGGTCCTTTAAATATTAAAGTAATGAGCATGGCCTTCTTAATTCCCTCTCAAGACGATCCTGTAATTTGGAGGGGGCCAATGAAAATGAGTGCCGTCAGGCAATTCATTGGAGATGCCGAATGGGGGGAATTGGACTTTCTTGTTTGTGACTTACCTCCTGGTACCTCAGACGAAACTCTAGACATTCTACAGTTAATTCCAGATGAAAATGTAATTATTGTCACAACTCCACAAGAAGTGGCACTTATGGACGCTCGTAAGACCATAAATATGGCACAACAGATGGGAAGAAATGTATTAGGAATCGTAGAAAATATGGCAGGCTTTAAATGTCCAAAATGCGGCGAATTTCACGAAATATTTGGAAGCGGTGGAGCCGAAAAAGCCTCAGCAGACTTTAATGTAAAACTTTTAGGAAAGATACCTTTTGAAAAGGAAGTAGGTCAGCAAGGGGACCAAGGTTTACCTGTTGTATTAAAATATCCAGAATCAGAAAGTGCAAAAGCCTTTAAAGATATCGTGAAAAATATTCAAGAGACTCTAACTTAAAAAGGGTTTAAAAATTTTTTTATCTATTCTTTTCTTTAAATCTAAACAGATTTTTGATTTGATTGGAATTATTTTTTTAAAAACCATTAACCTTCTTCTTAAATATGAGATCGTCCATTTTTACATTAAATATTCTTTCCATTAGGGGGCATTTTGCCTTGAGCAAGTAATAGATCTCGTTTTCAAGGAGCGGCATGTGAAATAATCCTTCGAAATTCCCTTGCCCCTTAGATAAAATAAGACAATTTTTATTGTAAAAATAACTTTTAAATTCTTCACTTGCTAAAGAAATGACAATACCTGGTGTTGCGGGGCTTGTGATAACCTTGCATATCTCTGTTAAACCTAATTCTTCTGCATCTGTTAATGTAGCATCGTTTATGATTGGTCCTTCTCTAACGGCGCAAATAACCTCGAGTTTGGGATATAAATTCTTTATTGTTAAGATCAACAACTTATCAAAAACAATTTCTCCACAATTATCCAATATCAAAAGTATTTTCGAGGCTTTATTTATTGATTCTTTAAATTCGTCATAATCGTTAATTACTAAATTCTCAATATCAAAATTTTTAATATCATTCACGAGATCAATGTCGTGCTGACTAGCGGGATCTAGCGTGTTTCCTAAAGCAGAAACAACAATTGCTTTTAAGAGAGGATCATCGCTATTATTTATTATTTCGTAAAATTCATCGTAATATTCCAGCGCATGCTGATTATTGGCTTTTTTTATCTCATTGTAAGGATCGTCATTATCAATGGCCTGAGATAAGATTTCGTATACTTTTTTTCCAATTATTGATGAATCAGGATCGTCAGGATTAACTTGAAGGAGGAGC
>JBHLMB010000312.1:0-4483 GCA_048938565.1 Promethearchaeota archaeon
ATGGAACTATTGGGTTTCAAAAAGGATTATCTTATGCTGTAGGAGTAGGTTTTATGGTGAATTCTACACCGAAGGTATGTGCAATTGCAATACCAAACTATGCAGGAAAATCGTTAGCAATATTTTCAGCTGAACACGGTTATGGTGCTCATGTTTCTTATGATGGATATAATTTTGAACCAATTAAAGTAAGCCAAAAGAAAAATTTAAGGGATATTTGTTTATGTCTTTCATTACATTATAATAAACCATGGGTTACAAAATTCGCCAGAGAGATTGGTATATCTAATTTCATTCAAATTGATAGTATGGCTAAATTTGCAATGGTAGCAGATGGTAGTGCTGATCTCTATATAAAGCCATTAGACGAGGAGTATTCATTCACTTGGGATTTTTTGCCTGGAGATTTAATCGTGAGAGAAGCAGGAGGTCAAGTATCAGATTTAATTGGAACCCCTATAAAGTTTAAAGGTAAAAAATGTATGTGGAATAAACCGGGAATTATTTCTTCAAATGG
The DNA here is from genome assembly GCA_048938565.1 of Promethearchaeota archaeon. Taxonomy (GTDB): domain Archaea; phylum Asgardarchaeota; class Lokiarchaeia; order Sigyniarchaeales; family SOKP01; genus FT1-020. Next base: position 518 of record JBHLMB010000312.1, read on the forward strand.
TTTAATTCATGAAAAAATTATAAAAAAAATAGCTGAACAATTATCTACATTATCTAAGTAGCATACACATAATTCAAAAGGTTTTTCTGTCGAATCTTAATATTTCTTTCTATGTTAGAAAGTTTAATTCCCAAAAGTCTTACTTTTTTCATATTACTTGAAAATTCTTTAAATAATTCTAAAATTACTTCGATTACTCTTTCTTTATCTTGAATATGAAAGGGATAGGTTTTGGAACGAGTGTATGTTTGATAGTTTTCAAACCTTATTTTTAGTGAAATGGTTTTATATGCTAGATGATTTTTAATAACAGATCTATGGATTTTTTCATTTATATCCACTAATTTTGATAAAATTGAATTAAAATCGTTGGTATCTTCGAAGAATGTTCTTTCAGCACTAATAGACTTTCTTTCTTCATGAATATCTTTAACCTTTCGATTGTCAAAACCATTTACTACTTTCCAAATCCACTTACCATGTTCCCCAAATAAAGATATCATTCTGGATAAAGAGATTTTAAGTAGATCACCAATCTTCTTTATTCCCTTCTTATGGAAATATACTTTTGTTTTTTTTCCAATGCCTGGAACTCGTGTAATATCCATGTTTTTTAATAAGTCTTTGAAATTATCCGGTTTAAATATAGTGATTCCATTTGGTTTATTACAATCTGAAGCTATTTTCGCAAGAGATTTCGTAGGAGCTATTCCGATCGATATTGTCAAGCCTACAGAATCCCTTACCTCCTCTTGAATTTTTATTGCATTATCTTTAACTTCCTTATAGTTTGAACATGTATCACTAAGGTCTAGATATGCCTCATCATTTCCTATTTGTTGGAAATCTTTTGAATATTTACTTAATATTCCCATTACGATTTTTGAAGCTGAATAATATTTCTTAAAGTTTGGTTTTAAATAAATTCCATGAGGACATCTGAGAAATGCTTGAGATATAGGCATTCCAGAATGAAGACCAAATTTCCTTGCTTCATATGAACATGTTGATACAACTCCCCTCCCTTTTCCTTTTTTTGGATCGGCACCTATTATAACTGGTTTTTTTCTATATTGAGGATTGTCTCTAATCTCTACAGCTGCAAAAAAACAATCTAAATCACAATGCAATATAAATCGGTTCATTTCCTGAATATCTTCAACTGTCTCTATTATTTTGATTCATTAAATCTGTAATTTTTTGACTTTATTTATAAGATTAGAGTATTTTAAATTTTTAAACAAGGATTCTATTGAACAACCAAGCATTATTTCTCAATTCGAAATATGTTTTTAACGCACTTTTAATTATTTTAATTATGTCATTAACTAAAGAAGACAAGCTTCGGATGGAGGTAGTCGAGGGAGCAAAAGCAATTTTCACAAAAGGACTAGTAGAAACAGGTGAAGGTAATGTAAGTATCCGAAATGGGAAAAAAGAAGAGTTTTTTATCACACCCTCATTCAATCAATATTCCACGCTTAAAAAGGATGAAATCGTACATTTAAGTTTTGACGGAACGCCATTAAGTGCAGGAAAATTACCTTCTACGGAAGCAAAAATGCACATTGCGATTTATAAATCCCGACCTAAAGTTCAATCAATAATTCATACTCATTCGACTTTCGCATCTATGTTTTCAACTATTCGAAAGTCTATACCAATCATTATGGAAGAGATGTATATTTTCTTGGGGGGATCCATTAATGTCTCTGATTTTGGAGAAGCTCATACCGAAGAAATTGGACAGGTTGCACTAAATGCACTAGGCACGAAAAATGCTGCTTTATTAGCTAATCATGGAGTTATAGTCTGTGGTAAATCAGTTGATCATGCTGTAAAATTTGCAGAATTAGTAGAAAAGTTGGCTAAAATCTATTGGGGTGCATTGCAAATAGGAGAACCAAAGACTATCCCCATGGAACATCTTGAGAGATTTGAAAAGTTATATGAAAGTTTATTTGCAAATTACCCACGTAGTATCCGGAGAAAAAAAGTAGAATATTATAACAATAAGGAGTAGAAACGATGGAATTAGGGATAAGTTCTTTAGGACATATTATAGAGTATGGTCTTTCTAATAATTATGAGAATCTAGTTGATTTAATACTTAAAGCTTCTGAGGATTGTCTCATTTTTGCTGAAAATAATAACATAGAAATTGTTGAATTGGTTCTTGAACCTCCAGACGTAATTAGAGAAGAATATAAGCATAAATTTACAGATCTTGTTAACAGTTTTTCTCTAAAAAAACAAATCCATGGCCCCTTTATTGATGTAAATTTATGCACACATAATGATATTATATCTAACGCATCAGTAGAATCATATTTAAGAACAGTACCAATTTGTACTGATATTGGTGTCAATTTACTAACTATACATCCAGGATTAGCGAATTTTTTAATAAACTCAATTAGAGATTATAACAAGGTTCAATTAGCTCAATCAATTCATAAATTATTAAATTCTATAGATAACTCAGATTTTACTATTTGTTTGGAAAATATGCCAAAAAACTGTCATATAATGCTTGATGAAAATGATATAAAGAATACTTTCTCAAAAATTAATCATAATGATCTTTACATTACTTATGATACAAGCCATTTCTTCACGTGTGATGGGAATGTGGCTCTTTTATGGGATTTTTTCGATAAAATTATTAAAAATGTGCATCTTGTCGATAATTTTACTAAAGCTTCGGATACTCATCCTCCTTTAGGAACTGGAAAAGTAAATTTTCATAAAATCTTTGAAGTTATGAAAAATCATGACTATCACGGACCAGTGATTATCGAATTATCTACCGCAAAAGACTTAACTCAAAGTATCAGTTTTATAAACAAATTTCTATAAAATAAAGATTATTATAAAAAATAAATTTAAATCTATTTTAATGATCTTATCATGCCAATTATTTCCTTACAAGTTAGTAATGATTTATTAGAGAGATTTGAAAAAGTAAGAATTCAAAGTGGATTTAATTCTAAAAGTGAAGCCTTAAGGGATTCAATTGTTAATTTTATTGAAAAACATGAAAATTTTGATAATCTGAAAGGTTATACAATAATGACAATAAGTCTTGTTTATCCTTTCAAGGAGATAATTATTAATCAAATCTCAAATTTATATTCGAGATTCAACCAAATAATTAAAACTATAACAGATTGGCGTATAGCGGAGAAAAAGATTGAACTCGTTTTATCTGTTGGTGAAATTGAGGTAATTAAGGACTTATATAAGGAACTTGCAAAACTTAAGGATGTAATCTGTTCTATTCGTGAAATAATTATTGATTAATGTAAATTCAATCAAATCTGAGTGAAAAATCTGCCTTTTCAGACGGAAATTGTGTTAATTGACCAGAACTTATGACATCTGGTTCTGAAAGTAAATAATCAACGATATTTTCTGGATGTATCCCTCCAGAAATTTCAATAATTTTCTTATCTCGTAAGTTATTTTGTTTTAATAAAGTAATAGCATCCATTACTTGATCAGGAGTAAAATTATCCAACATGATAATATCTGCCCCATTTTTTGCAGCAATCAAGATATCTTCCATTTTTTCAATTTCTATCTCAATTTTTTTTGTGAAACTCGCTATTTTCTTGACCTCGCTTAATAATTTTTTTAAATCCCCTTTAAAATATCTTAAATGAGTATCTTTCAAGAGAACTTCATCTAAAGAAAATCTATGAGGGTCACCACCCCCTATTTCGACAGCTTTTTTTTCAAAAATTCTTAATCCTGGTGTGGTTTTCCGTGTACACGCGATTTTTACATCTTTGCCACTATCCTTAATTATTTCTACAAATTTTTTTGTTGTTGAAGTTATCGCGCTCATATGAGTTAATAGATTAAGCCCTACTCTCTCTCCTAGCAAAATGTCTCTTATTTTACCTTGCAACTCCGCAATTACATCTCCCTTCGAATAAGCGTCTCCATCTTCTTTTTTCAAGG
>JBHLMB010000313.1:0-4470 GCA_048938565.1 Promethearchaeota archaeon
GGGAGTAAATGCGTAATCTTCTAAAGTTCCTAGGATCAAATTTATAATCAACGAAATGAGCTCTATGAAAAATCCAATTGATATCACGACGATTAGCACTTTTTTATAAAGAGGCCATAGTTCTTCGGAGATATAATATTTAGGTGTACCCCTTCTCTTATATTCTCGGGCTATACTGCTTGGACTTCCCATCTCGGAAATTGCTATACTCAGGGATTTTTCCATGGACATTCCCGTGCTTGATATTTCCGTTGCCTTGTCCCACACATGCTCTTCAAGTTGGTCTAATGTATCTTGAAGCTCGTCTTTATCACACTTTAACCATTCAGGAAGTTTTTCTTCAACATCATTCAAAAAATCTTGAACTAAATCATGTTTCTGTTTTTCATTCATTTTATCAACCCTCTTTCAATTAGTTCTTTTTCGATATTATGACCACAAATGCTACAAAAATGTAAATTATTTTCTGAATATCGTTCTACATCAATCTTATTCGCGCAGTCAGGGCAGTAATAGAATTTTTTTTCTAACTTGATATTAACATCAAAGAAGGGTGAAATAACTTCAATTAATTTGGAGTAGAAACCTTCCATTCTATTAAACGCCTTTAAGCCCCTTTCTGAAGCGAAATAATTTTTTCTGAGCCTTCCATCGACTTCAACGCGTTTAGATTCTATGAAACCTTCTTTCTCAATTTTTCTCAAAAGTGGATACAATGTTCCTTCCTCCACGATAAGGATATTATCAGTTCTTTCTCTTAATTCCTTGATTATTTGATAACCGTGAATACCCGCACTTCCAGAACTCTTAATTACCGAAAGAACGCAAAGAGTGCTTATTCCCCGATTTATTTCCGATTCAAATTTCTCGATGAAGTCTCTAAAATTAGAATCGGTACCTATCAGGGAATTAGGATCAGGATCTTTTATTCGTTTTATCACTTTTTTTTCACCTATTTCCATTCCAGTGATTTTATGATACTGTGTTGTATCACATACTGTTTCCATAACTATACTATGTGTCGCAAGGTATATAAATCTTTTGTAGACCATTTCTTATTGAATTTGTTTATAAACATTGGAACAGAAATGAATTTAAATCTGCATCCTAATGAGTGAAATATCGGATCTAATAGTTCAATACTAGACTAAAGATATTGATATTGATTAAAGTTCTTTTTTCTAACACAAATTGGATCCTCGTGTTTTTCGCGCGAAAAAAAGGGAATACTTAAATAGTTGGTTTATTATTATTTTATCAAAGGATATACTTCCTATTTTTTTTTCCTTTTATTGAAAAGGTCTCATTGGTTTTTTCAAAGCAAGTTGCCATAATCATAGGGGTGTATATAATTAGGAAAATGAATATCGAGGAAGCATTGCTAATAATTGAGGGTTTTCAGGACGCTCTTCAAGAAGTTGTTAGGAGTGTTGATGATGTCGCATTCAAGTCCGATGTGTATATGTTTTCAGTATATCATCTTAAAAAAGTTATTGATAAGTATAAAAAATTGGTCAAACCCCGTAGAATTAAAACACAAGAAGTTCAAATTCAATAAGTAGACCTCTGGGAATTCTATATATTATTAGGATTAATTTTATAACCCTTATACTATTTGCATAGATGAATCTAGATGGTATTGAATGAAAACCTTAAAGTCAAGTTAAATCGCTTGATATCTCTGTTAAATGGTAAGAAAGTCATTATTGCATTTTCTGGAGGAGTTGATAGTTCACTTCTTGGGTTTCTTTCTTATAAATACGCCCAAGGAACTTTACTCGTTACAGAACAATCCGTCCTGTATCCAAGAGAGGAAATTGAAGCGACAAAAGAATTTTCTAAAAAGTTTGAAATCCCTCACATAATTATCGAAAGAAATCCTTTAGAAGACGTGCAATTTTGTATTAATCCTAAGGATCGATGTTATATCTGTAAGACGGGATTATACAACGAGATTCTCAAAATAAAGGAAGAAAAAGAATATGATCTCGTGTTGGACGGTTCTAATTACGACGATCTCAATGATTATAGGCCAGGCATAAAAGCATTAGAAGATTTAAATATCATGACGCCATATTTACTAAGTAAAGTCTCTAAGCAGGAAATTAGGGATTTATGTGAACATTTTAATCTTGAAGTTAAATCAAAACCTTCGATGGCTTGTTTTTCATCCCGAATTCCATATGGTCAAGAAATAAGTAAGGAAAAATTAAATCGCATAAGAGAAGCCGAAAGATTCTTAAAAGAACATTTTCATTTTAAACAACTAAGAGTACGCCATCATGAGAACGGGCTTGCTCGTATTGAATTATTGCCTAAAGATTTGGATAGAATCCTAGATTCTAAAATGTTTGATAAAATCGTAAAGAAATTTAAAATCATAGGTTTTAAATATGTAACTCTTGATATAGAAGGATTTCGTTCGGGATCAATGAATGAAATATTAGATAAACCTTGAAGCATTGTTGATATACTCAATGACCTTCTTTCTCTTCTCAAGAGCCTGTTCAGCTGCTTTTTGGACCTTTTTTTCCATTAGATTTATTTCTTCAGGAGTGGTTTCGCCAATTTTTTGTTTTATTTTTGTATAAGCAGATTCCCGAAATCGCGGAAATATTTTTTTTTTTCCTTCTTCAAACATCATCGTGATTTCAAGTGAATCGTCAACTTGTCCTATCTCCAAGCATTTTATTCCGTTTTCATTCAAGTCAGATATAATCGTTTCTGAAATTTCTGGGGAACAATAAATTAAGAGAGAATCGAGTGAAACACCCAAATAATCCACTCCAACTTTTTCCAATAGTTCTAAAACGATTGGATCTATTAGCTTTCTGACTTCTTTTTCATAAACCATTACCCCACAATTTGCCTCATAATTAATTTCATAAAGATCACCTCGAAGGCCACCATTCGTAACATCACACATCGCTCGAATTTCTTCGATATAATCTGATTTTAAGATGAGTTCGCAAGCTTTAAGGAACTTCACATTCATAGTTTGTTTGATAACATTAGGATTTCCAGAATATAATGCTGTAGTCGTTATCGTACCTCCTCCCGCACCCTCAGTCATCAAGATCTTATCTCCCGGTAAAATATTCTTTCTTGCTAAAAGCCTTTTGTTTGCAAGACCTACTGCGCTAATTCCGCCTACGAATCTATTACCTATCACCATATCTCCTCCTATCCTCAGTGTTGATCCCGCCGTGATTGGTACATTAAATAAATCCGAGATAGTAGAAACTCCTGCCATAAAATCGAATAATTTTCCTACATCAGCATCGTCCCCTAAATGAGTATCAATCATTATCGAAACCGGTTTTGAACCTTTTACAAGTAAGTCACGCAAACATGCTCTCGTCACATGAAATCCGCATATGAACGGAAAGTCACTGAGACGAGAGTGGATGCCTTCCATTTTTGATACAACAATTAAATCTTCCGTATTATAAGGTTTTCCTTGAAAATCTGTGATGTCTTTTAATCGAATAGCTCCCGCATCATCTAAAGAGCTGGGTGATAAAAACGCCTTTTTCTCTGTCTCTGATAAGTCTGCAATAAGTTTATGGACGAAAAAGTCTCCTGCACCTCGACAACCAACTCCCTGCTTTCCTATAGTAACATTTGCTCGGTTAATATCTAATAATTCTTTTAAGAAAGGTTCTGTAATATGAGAAATGTCGCTTTTCATGCATTCTTCTAGTATTGCTTTTGAAAGCTCGGAAGCGCGCTTATAGTCAATATCTTTATGAACTTGATATGCTTGAATAAGGCGTTTAATGACTTTATCTTCCTTATATCCCTTCTCCAATAACTTTCGCGTTAATCCTTCCAAATCCAAGAGTTTCTAACCACTTTGATTGTAATTTATGGTATTTTTTTTCTAATTAATAAAGCATGAGTTAAAAGAAAAAAAACTTTTGTTTAATTTTTATATATAAATAAAATTCCACACTTTGCCACACCCTATAATCAAACGATCCATGAGCTATGTAAAAGACAGTTTAAGAAAATTCCTTACGAACTATTGAGTGTGGATGCTGTTTGGAGAGAAATTCAAGCGAAAATTAATAAAAAATTGAATTAAATTTATTATTTTCTCTTCTTTTCTTTCATAAAAAAGTTGTTTCTGAATAATTTACTTTTTAATAGATTAAAGTTTTTAGTATTGGTTAATATTTTTAACTCATTATAACATAGCGTTTACTATATAAATATTGAGATTAATTTTTCTAGGAAGGCTAAATTTAAATAAAATGAAAAATTCCTATTCTCAAGGTTAAACAACTTTTATAAGTTTTTTCTAATGCACAGACAATTTATTAACTCTAAAAGCGATTCTAAATCTAACGGAGAAAATAAGAATTTAATACAATGTTTATCGACTTGCGATCTAGGTGCTGAATTAGAAGTCATAAAGGTTGATGCGGGTCAAATGGCTAAACAAAGACTCGCAAATTTAGGAATATT
>JBHLMB010000314.1:0-4466 GCA_048938565.1 Promethearchaeota archaeon
GAATTAGGATTCAAGCTTAAAAACGAAATAACGAACAACAAAAAATAAAGATATTTTCGAAATTTTATCCTTCCAACAAATACAAATTTAATAAAAATACAATATTTACATACAAGTGATTAAATGATAAAAAAATCCAAAAAAAATAGTAAGCGTAATTTTGTTTTGTTGTAGTCTGAAGATGTTAAACTCATTTATTTCACAAGTGAAAAAAGATCCAGAATGATCATTAACTATCTGAAAGACAAAGATTATGGAGTATCAAAAACCGAGCTTGCGAACGCTCTTCAAATGTACGTGAATAAGGTCTCTAAATATCTCGATAAGATCGAAAATTTTCGAATTGTAATCAAACGGAACGATTATAACAAGACATTATATTTCCTTGACAACTAAATATACAAAAGAATTTCTAGGATTCTCTAATTTTTTTCTTTTTATCTCCCTACTTTTTTTGAAAAACTTTCAAGGATAAAAAATAAATTCTATTTATCGTTAATATGTTTATTAGAAAGAATCGTCGTTATTATTTGGACAATCTTTTGTTGATAAATTGAAAAAAATATGATTATGGATAACAATGTCTAAACTTGAGCGTATAGATGAATTAAAAGGAGTGATTACTGCGATGACCACTCCTTTCAAAGAAGATCTATCGATCGACGAGGAAAAATACAGGGAATTTATTAGATTTCAAATTGAAAACGGTTGCATTCCCCTGACCATGGGTACTACTGGTGAAAGTCCCACTTTATCCCACGAGGAGCACCATAAAGCAATCGACATTACCGTGGACGAGGCTAAAAAAAGCGAAAAAAAACCTTTTGTTCTGGCCGGTGCTGGAAGTAATTCAACGAAAGAGGCCGTGTCATTATGTGAGTATGCTGAAAAAGCGGGAGCTGATGGGGTTTTAGTGGTAGTGCCTTATTACAACAAACCAGCTCAACACTCGCTGATTGAACACTTTTCTGTAGTGGCAGATTCGATTTCCTTGCCAATTATTTTATACAATGTGCCCTCTCGAACTGTTCGTAATTTAGAACCAGAAACTATAGCTAAACTCGCAAAAATCAAACATAACATCGCAGGTATCAAATGTGCTTCTGGAAACATCGACCAAATTACTAAATGCATCAAGCTTACTCCAGATGATTTCATCGTGCTCAGTGGAGACGATTCCCTGACCTACCATATAATGTCGTTAGGTGGGAAAGGAGTTATAAGCGTAGCTTCAAATTTAATCCCAGCAAGAATGGTCGAGTTCGTGAATCTCATGCTCTCAAATAAATGGATAGAAGCTCGAAAAATGCAGCTCGAATTATACGATTTATTCAACATATTATTCATAGAACCAAATCCTGGGCCGGTAAAATATGCGGCCGAACTTATGGGAATTATGAGTAATAGATTACGCCTACCCCTTTCTCCTCCAATTGAAGACAATCGAGTTAAAATTAAAAATGAGTTAGAAAAATTGAATTTACTCTAATATTTTCTTTATTACTAAAAAGATGATCGATTATGATACGATTATTAATATTAGGGCCTTCTGGCTCTATGGGGAAGCTAATAAGCAAGCTTGCAATAGAAGATGACGAGATAGAAATAGTAGCGGCTTGTGATGTAAATAATGTGGGAATTCAATTATCATCTGTCGTTGGAATGAATGACCCTAAAAAGATAAGGATAGAAGATATTAATGATCTTCCTGATATAATTGAAGAAAAAAAGCCAGATATAGCAATAGACTTTACGATTGCTAAGGCTACTGAAAAAAACTGCATAATATGCGCAGAACACGGAATAAGATGCGTGATAGGAACGACTGCTTTATCTAATGAATTCTTACAGGACTTTTCTACATTGGTTACTAAAAATAATGCGCCTGCGGTAATATCTTCTAACATGGCAACGGGAGTAAACATTTTTTTTAAAATGGTGGCCGTGCTTGCCAAGTACTTGGCAGATTGGGATATAGAAATTATTGAAGCACATCATCATAGAAAGGTTGATACGCCCTCTGGGACGGCAATGACCATTGGAAAGGCGATATCCGAAGCTATTGGAGTAGAAATCGATAAAGTCGCCAAATTTGGAAGGGATAAAGGTCCAAACAAGAGAGAAGTAGGCGCTCGCAATGAAATTGGCGTTCACGCAATTCGAGCAGGGGATATAGTAGGAGATCACTTGGTCCTATATGCGGGAAATGGAGAACGCATTGAAATCAAACATCAAGCCCATAGTAGGAATTGTTTCGCTTCGGGTGCGATCACGGCAATAAAATTCCTGGCTAAAGCCAAAGAGAACAAGATATACGATATTAAAGAAGTTTTAGGATTATAATTCTTATATTTTCCTTGTTTTTTTATACAAGTTTCACATAATTTAAATATTGATTTAATTATATAAAGAAAAGTAACTTTTGAATTAAAACACCTTAAGTAAGAACATCCAGTATTAAGACAATATTCACATCTTATAAGACACGATTTCGATCATATTCAAATGCATTAGATATTAAAAATTAGTATTTGACAATAGTAAAAAATAAAGAAAAAAAAATGCAATATATCGTTAACGAGACTTTGGTTTAGTATCGAAGAGTTCACGCAGGTCCGCCGTTGTCAATGTCCCAATTAAATATGTTAATAAGGCGATCTCTTGCATCCGTTGCGGTAGTATTTGTGGATGTGTAGGTCGATGAACCTGCATCGAATGGGACATCAACTTGTAGTGTTGGTAAATTTGCCCATCCAATGATCAGTCTATCGTAATGATCTGTTGACAACGCAATTCCGTTAAAAATACCACTCATATCGGTGACGCTCGATATGTTCCAGTTGTCAATGTCTTGGTTAAAAGCAGATGTTTGACCAACATTTCTCTCATATTGGTCACGCTCGACACATTCCAATTGCTAAAAGTAACATATTAAAATTTTGTTCAAAAAGTAAGAGATAAGGTCATGGAAGCGATCAGAGCAGATCAGTAGTATCATCAATCGCAAGCGATTTCATAATGTCGTCTCTTCATCGAGAACGAATAAAGGGTATCCAAGCCTTATTCGATCTCATTCCAATGACCGTATCTATATTAAGAAAAGGAAATATAAAATATATGTTTATCTCATTTCAAGTGTTCTGGAATTTTTTGGTTCTCAAATAAATCCTCAAACGATTCTGCTTTCCGTACAAGATAATATGATCCCTCATTTATAAGGATCTCCGCAGGTCTTGGTCGAGAATTATACAGGCTGCTCATTGTAAATCCATACGCTCCTGCATCAAGAATGGCTAAATATTCTCCTTCTTTTATCTCTTGCATCTCACGTTCTTTACCAAGAACATCTCCCGATTCGCATATTGGACCCACAATATCGTATTTCAAGACCATATTAGTCTTATTTCTCACGCAGGGAACGATATGATGATATGAGCCATACATAGTTGGCCTTAAAAGCGTGTTAAAACCTGCGTTTACCCCAACAAACATTTTATATCCATTATTCTTGATCGTATTAACTTGCGTTAGAATAACACTTGCTTCGGCAATGATGTAGCGTCCAGGTTCGATTTTTAAAATAGGCTCGCCAACATTACCTTTTTCTACAAGGTTCAAGAATTTTTCTAAAACATATTTCTTATATCCTTGAAGATCAAGAGGTTCTTGTTCTGGATGGTAGGGAATGCCCAATCCTCCGCCGAAATCAATAAATTCAAAAACTATTCCAAGAGTATCTGACATGCTAGCAATTGTTGAAAGGTATTTATCTACTGCTTTATCGTAGTCTTGAGGATTGATGATTCCAGATCCAATATGCATGTGGGTTCCAAAAGAATTAAAACCACATTCTTTTGCTTTTGAATAAGCTTGTATCATTTGTTCTTCTAAAATTCCAAATTTAATATGCTTTCCAGCCGTGCTCGTATGTGCGTGATGTCCCGCTCCAAATTCAGGGTTAAATCGTATAGAGAAAGTCATTTTTTCCTTTCCTACATCATCATAAGCGCTTGCCAGTCGTTTAATTTGGCTTAAACAATCCAAGTTTACTTGCACATTGTTTTCAACGGCGTATTGAAAATCATCGTTCGTAAACATGTTTCCCGTGTATATTATCCTTTCGGGAGCGATTCCTGCTCTAAAACAAGCGTGTATCTCTCCTAAAGAAGTACAATCAAAACTCGCTTTCTCTGAATTTAATATCCTTAAAACGGACAAGTTGGAATTCGCTTTTATGGCATAATGAATGCTGTTTTTCTCGTATAAGAGATCCAATGTTTGTTTCAGATCCTTATATCTTTTTCGAACGAGTTGTTAGTAGCGAAAAACTATAACTATTGATACTATTTCCCTCATGGAACTCTACATATCCGGAATTTATCTACTGAATTTTAGGTCTGTCTTGAATACCCTACCTTGGTTCTGGATAACTTCCCGAAAACCGTCAATTAAATATATCTTATTTT
>JBHLMB010000315.1:0-3345 GCA_048938565.1 Promethearchaeota archaeon
CTTTTAGATTCTCCTGCGGGATTGGAACATTTTTCAAGAAAGACAAGTAGAAACGTAACGGATTTAATAATAGTAACGGATCCAAGTAAAATGGGTATTCATACCTTTAAAAGAATAGTTGAGTTATCTAAAGAAGTTGAGCTCAAATTTGAAAACATTTGGATATTAGGTAATAGGGTCCCTAATGATCTAAAAAATATTTTAGAAAAAGAGATTGAAGATTTAAATGAAGAGAAGGTACATTTATTAGGTTTTATCCCTAATGATGATGAAATCAGTAAAATAAATATGATCGGTGGAAGTTTATTAAGTATTTCTAATGAAAATCCTTCCTATCAACAAGCAAAAGAGATTTTTGCAAAGATTGTATAGAATTCTTCTATTACCATTGAAAATTGGGATTTTGAACGAACTCAAAGAGCCAAATTAAATTATTGTTTTTTTTACATAAAGTTAAAAAATAAATAAATCGTAATTCTCTCTATACAAAAAATGAGAGGTTTTTGATTTAAAAATGAACGTTAAGTTTGGTGTACAACATGGTACAAATATAGCATTTACACGCCTTAAGACAAAAGATTATTTGAAATCTATCAAATATTGTGAAAAGGAAGGATACGAATCAGTATCAGTTATGGATCATTTGAATTCCTTACCAACCAATGCAGAAGTGGTTAGCTGTAATATTGTTTTAACTGTAGCAGCTTCATTAACAGAAAAAGTCAGATTAAGTTCAATGGTATCTGATCCACATAGTCGACATCCCTCCCAAATTGCCTTAGATTCTTTAACCCTCCAATGTTTATCAAATAATCGGTTTATTTTAGGTTTGGGGGCGGGAGAGGGAATAAATCTCAATGATTTTGGAATAGAAGTACCCGAGGAATTAAATTCAAGTCATCATTGGAAATTATCTGTTTCGGAAATGTTAGCGTCGACTGATGCTTCCACAGCTTTTGCAAACGAGAATGTTCCTGAAGAAGTCATTGAATCAATGATGATTTCAGGATCTTCTGAAGATTGCATTGCGCAAATTGAAGAATATATTGAAGTAGCTGATGAGCATTTCGCAATTCAGATATTTGCGTTTGACAACTATTTTAATATATTTGAATTGTTTACAGATAAAGTATATGGTTATTTTAAAGAATTAAAATAAAGATTTCAATTTTCCCTCAAATACCAATTAATTAATATTTAGAAAAATGTGTTAAGTAAATTATCTCATAAAGAAAAAAAAAAGGGATAATTGTAAATTATTAATTGAGATTAACTAATTCTTATTCGTTGCTTTTTGATTAAGATTATAATACACATAGTTGAGATTCCGATAAAAGCTAACAAGTCATAACTAGGAATTATTCGGGCGTTTGAAGTATCGCTATCATCGTCATCACCATTACCTGCCAAATTTGAAGGCAGATCCCCTTGAAGTCTTTGCAATTTCAGTAAACAAATGCTACGAGGGGGAATCGAAAACGTCCCGCCATATGTCTGGAAGGCAATATTCTTTGTAAGGATATGTGTCCGCTCGTCACGATCGACATCTTCAAGTGAATTCTCGAAATGAAATAGTATTGTAGTATTACCATCAAAAGATAAAGCTTGGGAAATAAAGTTATTTTGAATTTCCACTGCGGATCTCGAGATATTTGAAATACGAAACTCATCCATCATTCCATCTAAACCAAGGCAGCGATTACTAATATATGACCCAATAATCATTGAATGACGATGGTCGAAATATGTTTTATTATTGAAGAATTTTGAAGAATAAGTTTCGATTCCATCGATATACATTTTTAGAGAATCTTCAGTATCCCATGTAATTGCTATATAATGCCAATCTCCAGCATTCCATGATGATGTATCTCCTACAGCTAAGATGTAATCATCTTGAATATCATTAACCATAAAGGCTAACAAATGATTATCTGCTGATTTATAGATTATAAAGTTTATTCCAATAGACATAATGGGGTGAATTTTATTATCAGAACCATCCCAATCTGGGTTTATCCAAAATTCTATTGTTCCCTTATCTGGAAAAGCATTATTACGAGAAGGGTAATAAATTGGACTTGATGCATTCAATTTAATGCCATTGCCATTTATACCTAGACCAAATTCATAAGATTCATCTGGTAGATTTTGATCAATTGTATCTGCTGCACTCGAGTTAATAATTTTCAGAATTGCCGAGTGAGAACTTTTAAACCCTTCGATATCCATATTTATATCCATAAATTCTGTGGGATGTTTGTTAATCATTGTAACCATTAATTCATCATTTGTAATAGTTGGCATAACATCTAAATATGGAATATTGTAAATTATTGGAATTGTTCCAAATGGTTTTAAATTATCATATGTTAGACAATCTACTGTAGAATTAACTAGATTCCTACCCCAACCTTCGCATAATAATGAATAAGCGTCGTAGCTACTACGATGACCAAGTGTTCTTGCGTTTGTTATCATTCCAAAATGCCAGTCATCCACCAAACTCCATTGTTGCATCATCTCAACTCCAGCATATGTATACTGGATTCCCATATCGGCTAAAGCTAAAGCTGATTTGAATTCAAGAGGTTGATCTGTTCTAAATCCGACAAATTGATACATTGTATTAAACTCTGTGACCCAGATTTCAATATCATCCCGTCCTGTCTCTGACTTTAAAACTTTACTGATATTGTCAATCTCTTCACGAAGATATAAAGGGCCAGCCATTACTTTTTCATAGATTTCTTCTGGATTAGAAATATATTTAACAAGTATTTTTTCAGTAGCAGATTTGACATAAACATCCCCTATTATCATCGCATCTTTTCCTACTCCATCATTTGTAAATTCAATACCTAAATCGTGATTTCCTGATGATCCAAAATTAATTATTGGTCTATAAATTCTGGGGGCAGAAGCATTTAATGTAATATTCACTTTTGATTCACCATTAACATTAATGCTTAGGTTGGAATAATTATTAGGGAAAAAGGGATAAGCGCCGAATGCTCCATTAAATCCTTGTGCAACTATCTCTATTTCGTAATCTCCTGGTGTTGGAATATACACTGTTTGAGATACTTCCCTCTCTGTAAAAAAATATATTGTATAGCCATCATCCATCCCAGGTATATACGTATGAATGTGGAGTGCGTCCATAGCATCTTTTGCAATTCGAGCAACTTCTTGGTTCCACGGCACACTATCGGATCCCCAAATTCCATCTGATTTATCATATCCTACGGCAGCAATCTTAATTGTTGGATCGACAGCTTTCATTGATTGGTTGTAATCAAGAAATCTAATTGCATATTCAGTAGCATTATAATCAATAGTCCA
>JBHLMB010000315.1:3355-4464 GCA_048938565.1 Promethearchaeota archaeon
AACTTGCATACATACACCTCCTGGCCGTTTTGAAAGCATAAACCAGTTTCAATGTTATAATCAATAGTCCAATCGTTATAGACTTCGTTTCCAACTTCCCATTTAGTAATATTGTAAGGTTCTGAATGACCATAATAATCTCGTAGCCAAGCAAAATATCCTGGATCGGCGCTTTCATTTCCTTTCCATAAGTTGGGCGTCCAACCTCCCGTTCCAGAAATAGGAACCACTCCATTACAATACTCAACCCAATTTGCTGCTTCCTGTGGAGTTCCTGTTCCAAAATTAACCGTAATTGTCGATTCAGCTCCAATACTTTGGCAAAAATCGTAATGTTCATCTATACCATAATCATTTGAAGCATTTTCTCTCGTCCAATAGTTAGTTCCATTTGGACGTGAATCTATAGGCCCTATTCCATACCACCAATGATAAACATCCGCATGACCACCTCCTGGAAACCTTATTGTTGAAATATTTTTAGCTTTTACTTCCTCTACAATTCCATTCCTAAATAAGTGAGTTCCAGGATCTAAAATCCCATCACCATATTCTGTAAACTGAATATTACTACCGAAAATATCGGATGGTAATTCACGAATAATTTTTGAAGTATTAATATAAATATCTGTAGCTAATCCAGATGTTTTGATGTTTTTAATGTCTCCACTTGAATTTAAGTCCAACTCGTCGGTTTCTCTTGTCTTAGTAGGTTGCATTGTATTATTTATCGTCAAAATACAAATATTAAACAAAATAAAAAAGAGAAAAAAAGTCTTTTTATTAATTTTCATTCAACTTACTTCAGATATATTTATTTAAATATAGGTTATTAATTTGGATAATAGATAATAAAATATAAATAGTCTAA
Organism: Promethearchaeota archaeon; assembly: GCA_048938565.1. Taxonomy (GTDB): domain Archaea; phylum Asgardarchaeota; class Lokiarchaeia; order Sigyniarchaeales; family SOKP01; genus FT1-020. The sequence goes on from JBHLMB010000315.1 coordinate 4,227, forward strand.
TTTTCAATAAAAAATTGTTAGAGTACAAAGTCATTGATACGTTATCCAAAAATTATGATTTTACTCTTTTAGATTCTCCAGCAGGTTTAGAACATTTTGCTCGAAAGACGAGCAGAAACGTTATAGATCTCGTTATAGTAACAGATCCGAGTAAAATGGGGATTCATACAATGAAACGTATACTTGAAATAACTAAAGAATTAAATTTGAAATTTGAAAATGTGTGGATTCTAGGGAA
>JBHLMB010000316.1:0-4455 GCA_048938565.1 Promethearchaeota archaeon
TCCCATTAGGACCAAGTATGCCATACAAATATCCTTTTCCGAAGAAAACAGAAATATCTTTCAATATGAGATTAGCACCATATTTAAAAGTAACATTTTCGCTTGTTATTGTTAAAGTAATTCACCTGTCTTTTTCTTTTTAAGAATTAGATAAATAAAAAATGGGCCACCCATTAACGATGTAAAAATTCCTACGGGTATTTCCAAAGGCGGTAATAAACTTCTTGCCAATAAATCTGCCCAAAGAAGTAATAAGCCTCCTCCGAGAGCGGATAATAATATTAATTTGCGATTATCGTTGCCGACTAATAAACGCATTATCTGGGGAACTATCAATCCTATAAAGCCTATACTGCCGCAAAATGCAACTGCAGTTGATGTGAGTATTGTCATACATATAATAACAATTTTTTTCGTGATTTCAACATTTACACCCATTGATTGGGCAGTTTCATCTCCAAATACCATTACATTCAAGTCGCGGCCGTAATAAAATAATAGTGTACCTCCAAAGAAAAGTACAATATACACAATGAATAGATCATCCCAAGACGTCCCATTTAGGCTACCCATTATAAAAACTAAGATGTAATGGGCAGAATTTTCTGCAAAATACAACAATAAGCTTGTACATGCCGAGAAGAAAAATGATACTGCCAAACCAGAGAGCAATAATATTGATATAGAAACCTGATATCGAGTCATTGCGAGTCTATATACGATCATGACTGCTGTAATTGAAAATAAAAATGAAACAATAGGCATTGTAAACAGTCCAAATAGAGCTGTTACGCCTAAAACAACTGTTAATGCCACTCCACTTCCTGCAGCAGAAGATATTCCAAGAATATAGGGATCTGCAATTGGATTTCTAAACAATGCTTGAGCTGCTACCCCTGAGACACTCAACATTGCCCCAACAATAAGGGCCATTAAAATCCTAGGTAGCCTAAGAAAGATGATAATGTTCCTTTCCCCAGGAGTCCAAGTTTCAGGAATTGGAAATCCCATTTCGTGAAAAATGATGCCAATAACTTTAAAAAAAGGAATTGGCCATGTACCAACTGAAACTGCTGTTATGATGCTAAAAAATAAAAAAAAAATAAAAAAAAAAATGAATATCTTTCTATTAGACGATTTCATCGTTTATCCAAAGAATAGTTCTTAAAAGTCTAATAATTCTGGATGTAAATATCTCGTCATATTTTCAAGAGCGTTGACAACTCTTGGCCCTAATCGGGAAAACAAGTCGTCATCTAACATATACACATGTTCAAGGGAATTTTTAGTCGCGTTAACATTTTCATAACCTTTTTCATTTACTCTTGCGGTAAAGTCTGCTACATAGTCATATCCGACCCTAGCCATTAAAATCAAGAAAATAACTTCCGGATTTTCGCCTACTATCTTCTCGTGATTTGTATACACATATTCTATGCCTTGAGTGGTGGTATCGTCGAGAATATTCGTCGCTCCAGCTATTTCCATCATATCGTGCAAGAAAGAACCCGGTCCTGCGCCCATTAAAAAATCTCCTGATCCATCTGGAGTACCGTCGTCTATCACGCAATATACTTCAAAATAGCATTTTTTATACAGTTCAGGAGTAAGAGTTTCGGTTTTATTCGTGATCCGTTCCAAATCAGTGCTTAATTGATCCATTACTTCGATTCCTCTAGCAGTAACATTTGTCAAATCAGCAAGTACGCCTATTTTATCGATTATTTCTTCAATTGTATTTGCGAGTATAATAACTAAAGGACATCCAAACTGTTCCAAATTAGCAATTTCTTCTTCATTCCATGCAGAATATGCCGATATGATCAAATCAGGATCTAATCCCGCCATAATCTCTAAATCAGGCGTTGTAAATCCCCCTACATCAGTTTTATTAGCCACTTCTTCGGGATAATTGCAATAACTTGAAACTCCTACAACTCGATCTTCTATGCCTAGAAGATAGAGGGTTTCTGTAATTGATGGAGATAGCGATATGATCCTATTAGGATGGTAAGGAACTATGACATGCCTATTCAGCGAATCCACAAATATCTTTCCGTCAGTTGGAGGATTATTCTGATTTAGATTTGTACTAATTACAAAACCACCTATGATAAATGCTCCTATTATTGATATATATAATGCAATTGCAGCAGGTTTCGATTTTCTATTCACTTTTAATCATCATTTGAATATAATAAATTATGTGTGAAAAGAAGTGATCATTTATAAGTTTATAGGAAAGATACCCTACGATATAAATGACTTAAACCCTAATAGAGCTTATTTAGAGAGGCATTATAACTTGTCCTATAAGAAACTTTATATTGACAATATTATTCTCCTTATTAATAAATATAAACTTTTTTTCTGAAAAAAATTAAATATTCATTTTAAATTGTCATGAGGGAAATCATTAAAATCGGAGATCAAGAAAAAATAGAAAATTTTATCTCAAAGCTAAAGGAGAAAAAACCCTTATTTATTTGCGTGATAGGAAACACGGAAACTGCTAAAATCCCTGGAATATCTGCAGCAGGTGCGAATCCCGAAATAACTGATTACACTCCAGCAGCAGATGTGGAATATTTAGAATTTAGGAGGTGTAAATGTATAGATGGAGTACCAGTAACCCCTGATGGAATTCCAACGCCAGGATTAATTACGAAAGCTTCTCTTGAAATTGCTAACATTCCTAACTTAACAGTTGTTGGTGGTGTAAAGATTTTACCTGAAGTCCCCTTCTTAGAATTGGGAGGAAAATCAGGAGGAAACATTTCGAATGGACAAGCCGTAGAAGAACCTAAGAAAGTTTTTAAAAATGCCTTAATTTTAGGAAAAAACCTTTCAAAATTAGCGGATTATCTAGTAATTGGAGAAAGCATTGCAGGCGGGACAACTACAGCGCTTGGAGTATTACACGCAATGGGTTATGATGCAACGGATAAAATAAGCAGTAGCTTGCCCATAAATCCAATAGAGTTAAAGATTGATGCAATTAAATCGGGAATGAAAGCTAATAACATTTCAAAAGGAGATTTAAAGGATAATCCTTTTCAGGCTATCGAATATTTAGGAGATCCAATGCAACCTGCACATGCGGGGATTACAATTGGAGCTGCTTCTAATATTCCTGTAATATTAGCGGGAGGGACGCAAATGAGTGCTATATTAGCGTTAATTAAAAAGATAAAGCCTAATGTTTTAGAAAACATTGCAATTGGAACGACGCGATGGATAGTCGATGATAAAAATACAGATCTCAAAGGTATTGTAGATCAAATAAATCCTAATACCCCAATTCTCGCTGCCAATCTAGATTTCTCACGCATGAAGGCTCAAGGTTTACAAGCCTACGAAATGGGGGTTGTAAAAGAGGGAGTAGGAGCTGGAGGATCAGTTATTTCGTGCCTTCTATCGTCTCAAGGAGCTATTACAATAGAATCCATTCATAAAAGAATCGAAAAAGATTACGATTTAATTACAAATCACGATTAACAAGAGTTTTTGATGAGTTATATAGCAACTTGGAGTGGTGGAAAGGATAGTGCTTATGCATGCTTTAAATCAATTCAAGAAGGTTTGAATGTTTCTCATTTATTAAATGTGATTTCTAATGTAAATAACACGATAGAATCGCACGGTATTGGAAAAGAATTAATACAGGTACAAGCAAAACTCTTGGACATCCCTCTGATACAGAGAAAAGCCTCACGGGACCGATATACAGAAGATTTTAAGAATATTTTAGAGAATTTAGACCCCAATACTATAGAAGGCGTGATTTTTGGGAACATTATCGTTCCTGAATATGAGAAGCAGAAGCACAAATTATGGGCAGAAGAGGTTTGTAATGCTTCAAGTTTATTAGCTATTGAACCACTGTGGGGTATTTCCTCGGAAGAAATAATGTCCGAAATGCTAAGAGCTGGTTTTAAGGCAATAATAATCAATTGCAAGAATGAACTCATTGATAAAGAGTGGCTTGGACGCACGATTGATAATGATTTTTTGCGTTATTTAGAAAGGAGACAAATTGATGCATGTGGTGAAAAAGGAGAATATCACTCGTTTGTTACTGACTGTCCAATGTTTAAAAAACCAATTAAAATTCTCAAGAGTAATAAAGAATTGCGAGGTAATTTCTGGTTTCTCAATATATTGGAATGGATGGTGTAATTTATTATTTTCTTTTACATAATTGAGGTTAGATAATGAATTTTGAATGTTTTTTATTTGATTTAGACAATTGCTTAGTCCATTATCCGAATTTCAAAAAATTCATTGATATTAATTTAGTGAAAACATTGAAAGATTTTATGGATAAAATCCCAAATAAAATCAAACGGAATAAGATTTGGAAACCTAGATCGAACTACAATAACCTGCTAAAAAAATGGGGTATTATTGATCTAGACTGTTTTGGAAAGCGTATGAAAACAACGGTTTCATATG
>JBHLMB010000317.1:0-4446 GCA_048938565.1 Promethearchaeota archaeon
TGTCCTATTTTGTTAAAATCGTGCATATCAATGGCAACTTGCCTGGCATTTTTAACAATATCGTTTTTGAATTCTTTATCATTCAGAATTTTTTCAATGGCTTCAATAAATTCATCAGTACTATTTGCTTTCAAGCAACTCACTTCATTTTCGACCCAATCGTACGCGGGCAAGTCTTTAGCAACTATGGGCAATCCACATACTGCTGCTTCTATCAAAGGGATTCCTTGATTTTCTACTCGAGAAGTGTTTAAAAATAAGTCTGCTCCGTAATATGGTTCCCGGATGTCATCATAAAATCCCGTGAATATCACATTTTTAAGCTCGAGAGCATCGTCGATGTCTGGATTCTTGTTTATTGGACCAACCCATACGAAATAATTTTCAGGAAAGGATCGGGCAATTTCTGCGAATTGATCTACACCTTTTTTCTTCCAACTCAATCCGACATTGAGAACTATTGTAGCATCTAGCGGGACTTCATATTTTTCGTTGAGATAACGCCTGAAATTTTGTCGCGAGTCATCATTTTCTTTGAATTTTTCAAGTTTTATGCCATTGCTCACGACATGAATGGGATATGTTAGCGACTTTTGCATATTTAATAAGCACTCTCGTGAATAATTGCTTGGCGTGATTAATAAATGAGCGGGGCCATATTGTATTCTTAGCCATAATTCAAATATTTTTTTAAATAGAGACATATCAGGCAAGAGATGAACCATATCCTCGACGGTCGTGTGTGCGTGTCTTACAACTGCGGCTTGGTGCTTAAATCGCTTTTTATACTTATTAACTTGGAGATATGATAAGGGATCAAAAGTAGATGCCGCAATTACATCAACATTTCCATTCTTGACCCATTCTGGTTCTTCAGGTTCTCTTTCTGGTACCCATACATTATGACCTCTATGCCTTAACTCATTAATGACATCGTTTGTATTCGTTTCAATACCTCCAATATTTTTAATCTTGGCGTATTTCTTGTAAATATTGAAGTTAATGACAAATATCACATTCATACCTGTATTTATGATATCTAAGAAAAAAACTTATCTTTATTAAAAAATAGACAATATTGATGAAGAGTAGGAAAATAAGAGTATCCATTGGGAGTGCCTCTGTTTTGGGGCTAGAGAACCATAGAAATTTCAAGATATCCCCCACCACGTGTTATTTAATGACTTATATCGAAGGGCGCTGCAGTGCCAATTGTGGTTTTTGTCCGCAATCAAGGAGTTCAGACAGCTCAACAGAAAAATTATCGAGAATTTCATGGCCTGAATATACAATCGAGGAAGTAGTCGAAAAAATAATTAATATACCTCCTGAACAACAATTTAAAAGGGCATGTGTTCAAACCCTTAATTATCTGGATAACTTTAACGACCTCGTGGAGATCGTATTAAAATTAAAAAAAGGGTTTGCTAATCCCATATCCGTTGCCGTTCCTCCCCTTGAAAAAGCTCAATTACAACAATTAAAATCTATTGGAGTTGATAGGGTTGGAATTGCTTTAGATGGATCTACTTCGGATATTTTTAACAAGATCAAGGGTAAGAAAGTAAATGGACCTTATATATGGGAAGAACATCTTAAAGCATTAGAAATTGCTTCAGAAGTTTTTCCCAAAGGGAATGTAAGCACGCATATCATCGTTGGATTAGGCGAGAAACACGAGGAAATTTTAAATTTTATAGAAGAACTACATGGAAAAGGAATTCTGATATCTTTATTTGCGTTTACTCCAATAAAAGGTACAAAGTTTGAAAGTCTCGAATCCCCTAACTTGATTGATTATCGAAAGATTCAACTTGGAAGATATCTAATCGTGAGCGGTTTGAAAACAATTAAAGATTTTATTTTTAGAGAAGATGGAAGTTTGATTATGATAAACATGAGTGATAACGATTTGAGAAGAATTATTGCTGATGGTGAAGCGTTTATGACATCTGGATGTCCTGGGTGTAATCGCCCCTATTACACATCAAAACCTTCAGGACCAACATATAATTATCCAAGAATACTCAACAATGAAGAAAAAGATGAAATTTACGACATATTACGATCACTCGTTAAAGATTAATTATTTGATAAGAAAATGGATACTTGGCGATATATTCCTTTAGACACAAGGACTGGTTATTGGAACATGGCACTAGACGAGGCCGTTTTAGATAGCGTCATCTCAAAACAATCTCCCAATACCTTACGGTTTTTCAAATGGAAACCATCAACAGTAACTATCGGTAGAAATCAAAGTCTATCAGACGAGGTACATATTGATTTCGCCAAAGAAAAAGGATTTAACATCGTAAGACGAATTACTGGTGGTGGGGCAGTTTTTCACGACAAGGACCGAGAAATAACCTACTCAATTGCTTGTCCTCAATCTTTCTTAAAAAAACTTAAAGCTAACAATACAATGGAGCAATATGAGTTGATTACTCAAGGTATTATTTCAGGTTTGCACGCGTATGGCCTAAATGCGGAAAAAGGAGTCATACATTGTCCAGCCTTGTTTTTAGATGGGAAAAAGATTTCAGGTAACGCCCAAGCGAGAAAAAAAGGCCACTTGCTCCAGCACGGGACGATATTATTAGACTTAGATCCCGAACTAATGTATTCCGTTTTAAAAGCACCTCAAGGGGTGAGCAAGTCGAGAATGGTAAAATCCGTTTATGCAAAATGCGTGGGTCTTAAGGATTATATCTTAGAATATGAAGAAAAACGCATAATTTCCTCACTTAAAGAGGGATTTGAAAACACCTTGGGCATTTGCCTTAAAGAAGGAGGGTTTACTGAGCAAGAGTTACGGACTGCCGAAGAATTGGTTGAAAAACGATATTCCAATAGCGAATGGTTGACAAAATATGGGTGAAAAGTCATCATTATTCAAAAAATTTGAAAAAAATCATGCCACTTGGCCTGATTTTCAGTCATTTTTAGAATTAAACGAAGTTCAAGCAATGCCTTTTTTTGAACTTGCCAGAAAGAGAACAATTAAGAAATTTGGTAATAAACTCAAGATATACATCCCTAACAAGAGATTTCCTTCTATAAGCCTTACGGGTCGCGATTGTGCCCTAGAATGCCTACATTGCGATAAGAAATATCTAAATGGAATGAAGCCTATCAAGAAAAACAAAGAACTTGAAGATTTTCTTTTTGATTTAGCGGCAAAAAATGGTACGGGCGTTTTAATATCAGGAGGTTGCGATTCCGACGGTTCTGTTCCTTTAAGGGAATTTATGAGTACGATTAAAAAAATAAAAGGCGAAACAAACCTGATAATCAATACACATACGGGACTTCTAAATGAAAACACTGCAAAAGCCCTTGCAGAAGCAGGAATCGACATTGTTTCTTTTGATGTGACAATGGACGAAAATATTATTAATGAGATTTACCGAATGGAAAAAAAATCCCCCTTAGATTACAAACAAGCACTTTATTTACTAAAAAAATATCGTTTGAATGTCGTACCTCACATCTGCATTGGGCTTTATTATGGAAAATTACATAAAGAATTAGAAGCTATAAAATTCCTAAAAGAGTCCAACATAAATCCCTCTTTAATTGTTTTTATTGCTTTAATACCCCCAAATAAATCTGAAATCACATTTCAAACTCCCGATCCTCTCGATTTAGCAAAAATAATAGCAATAACCAGGTTTAATTTTCCCAAAACTGAAATTTCTTTAGGTTGCATGAGACCACGGGGAGGTTTAAAAGTTGATATCGAAAAAATCACTATTATGGCTGGTATTACTCGACTTGAAATACCTTCAAGAAAAACTATTGAATGGTTGATGAATTTTGATCCACATGTTTCCTTTGAGTTTTTTTCTGCTTGTTGTGCAATTCCAGAAAAATTCGATGCCATAACAAGAAGTAAGGAATCGGACATAAAAGGATATCTTAAAATATTGAAACAACCACTATTGAAAAAACACTCGTAAGTTATTAGGATCATGAAAAATAATATTGAAATAATTGGATTAAAAGGATTTCCTCTCATACATCCTGGTGACGTTCTATCAAGCCTTATTTTAAGAGCTGTAAAAGAAAACGGCGTTCATTTAGAAGACGGAGATGTCGTACTGATTGCCCAAACCATAGTTTCAAAAAGTATCGGAAGGTTAAGAAACCTGAAGAAAATCCGCCCAAGTAGCAAAGCAATTGAAATTTGCAATCAAATTAAGACCAAACTAGAAAATAAAAACATGCCTAAAAAATCACCAGAACACATTCAAGCGATACTTGACGAGTCAGAAGAAATATTGAAAATTGAACATGTTCTAATCACTGAAACAAAACACGGATTTGTATGTGCGAACGCTGGAATAGATAAATCAAATGTGGAAGGAGATGATAATATTGCACTTCTTCCTCAAAATCCTGATGAGGAGGCAAGAAAAATTGCCCTTGCTTTAAAAAAGGAGA
>JBHLMB010000318.1:0-4439 GCA_048938565.1 Promethearchaeota archaeon
AATCGTAGAAGAACATTCCGAAGTAGGGTTTCCATTTCAATGCGCAGGAATCGTTTCAAAAAAATTAGCCACGCTTATTCACATTCCTAAGAAAATAATATTAAACAGAGTAAAAGTAGCTCGACTCATAGATCCATCGGGAAATCATGTCCAATTATCAGGAGACGAGGAACCCTATATCATAGACAGGATTGCCTTGGACAAGCTTTTTTATGAAAAAAATAAGACTAACGCTAATGTTATATATTATTTTAAGGAAAAATTTAAGTCGTTTCAACGCGCTCGGAATAAATCTGACACTGCATTCAAGATAAAAACATCGAAGAGAGTAATTCTCTCAAAGATGTTAGTTGGTTGTGATGGACCCCTTTCAATTGTCGGAAAATTACATGGGATAAAAAACAATGTCGTTTTTGGCGCTCAAGTTCGTGCAAATGCTCATTTTAACAATCAAGAAGTCCAGATGTTGTTTAATCCTCGATTAAAAAACTTTTCTTTTGCTTGGGTCGTACCTGAAGGCAATGAAATATATCGAATTGGCCTAGCAGCTGAAAATAATCCCTATAATGAGTTAAAAACCATATTAAATGACTTAGGAATAACAAAGAATCATTTCATAGATCGACAAGGTGGAATAATACCCATTGGACTAATGAATAAGATCGCTTTTAACAGTGCTTTATTGCTGGGAGACTCTGCTTGTCAAGTAAAATCAACGACAGGAGGTGGGATCGTGATGCTACTCATATGCGCAAGACACGCAGCAAATTGCATTTCAAAATGTTTTTCGCTCAATAAATTCTCAAGGGGTTTCATAAGAAAATACTATGAAAAACCCTGTAGGATAGCAATCGGACGAGAATTGAAGATTCATTTTATGATCAGAACCCTTTTAAATTGTTTTAGCAAAGAGGATTACAATAAATTTTTTTCGATTTTAAAAACCAACCGTATTACTCAATCGATTTCTCTTTATGGCGATATGGATTTTCCAAAGCATGTCATTTTCAAATTATTGAAAGACATTAATGTCATCAAATTCTTATTCTCATTATTGAAAAAAAAACCTGTACTCGTGTTTAAAATCCTGAAAATAGTTCTAATTAATTAAAAATTCACTATTTAATAAGGACCATTTTGGATGATTTTAATTTAAAGTTATTGAAAAAAATTAAAAATTTTTAAAGCCAATCGTACTTCTCAGTCGATTTCTCATTATTATGATAATGAATTTCCCAAATATGTCACTATTTAAATACTGAAACATTTTAATATTATAAAAATTTAATTACGTATATTAAAAAAAATACCCGTACTTTTTTAAGATATTATTAGAATAATAATTGTTAATCTCACACGACATCGCTTTAAAAAAAAATGCAATCAAAAAATCAAACCATTTTCAACAGGGCAATCATAAGAGAAGATGTTCTCGCTTCAGTGGATAAACTGAATTATTTACGGAAGAAAGCAACAGCTGATTTTATTAACCTTGAAGAATACAAGAGAAAAGACCTTCGAGATTGCATGAAAAGAATTGCTATTGGAAACGAGGAATTTTTTAAAAGACTCCCAAACAATGCCGATACCATTAGTGAATTGTACGATTTGCTTTCTTACGAGGAACGAGTATTTCTTGCGAGACTTTACCGATACATTGGAAATTACTTGGCTGAAAGACTCTTGAAAAAAAATCCCATTCCAAAATATGTGAGTGTTGAGCAGACTAGCATAAATGGTATCAATTCCGAGTGGAATATCTTTCCTGGAGCTAAATCCGACAGTGTTCTATTATATATGCATGGAGGGGGCCAATTAATGCTATCATCTAATTCTTATCGATTGTTTACGATCGAGCTTAGTAAGGTAACAAACTTAAAAGTACTTAGCATAAATTATAGACTCGCACCTGAGTATCCGTTTCCTTCTGGTCTAAACGATTGCGTGTTTGTATATAAGTGGCTTCTTAATAAAGGATACGATCCAAAGAACATCGTAATTGGGGGAGATTCAGCGGGTGGGAATTTAACAATGGCTACTTTATTAAAGCTTCGTGATGAAAAAATTGCGATGCCTGCTGGTGCATTTGCCTTGTCCCCTATCCTCGATTATACTTTAAGTTCAAAAAGCATGTACGAAAACAAGGAAACGGATCCATTATTAGCAAATGGAGGAATTTTTTGGTGGGATTCTGCTTACATTGCTGGAGCAGATCCTTACAATCCATATGTATCCCCTCTTGAAGCAGAGTTAAGAAACTTGCCCCCTATCTTACTACAAGTAAGTAAAACTGAGATGCTTTATGATCATTCAGTAAGGTTTGCGAAAAAAGCCAAGAATGCTGGAGTAAAGGTTACTATTCAGGAATGGGATAAAATGGTACATGTTTGGCAAGCATTTGATAAAAATATTCCCGAATCAAATGAGGCCATAGAAAAAATAGGAGATTTTGTGCAATCTTTATTCAACCATCAATCTGTTTTTGTTTAGGGAGGCATTAAGGAAAAAATTGCAACTTGCCCCGTCATAACAAACCAAAAAATCATAAAAGAAACAACAAACACCGTGGAAATCGCTCCAAACCATTGAACTCCTTTTGGAATTCCTAAATCAGAGTTCTTACTCTGTGCAATAGCCCGTACTGTAGCTGCAATATAAATTACAGAGATTATTAAAGTGATTATGTATAAAAACAATACCAAAAGCGCCAATGTGTATACTGGTTTATCGTTATACATAATACCATTAAGCCACACCCAAAAAGTCGAAATTAATTTTGTAGGAATGGCAATATAAATAGTTGAGGTTAGAGTGTAAACGATAGCACCAATAATTCCCTGAACTCGTTTTGTTTTGTTTCTCGTTTCAGGTGTTGGTGCCTCAACTTGCGTTCTATTAGTCGTTTCTGACATATTAATTAAAATAAGTGTGAATGGTTTTTAATTTTTGCTTTCGAATTAATCTCTCTTAGTATTCCATTGTTAGTTGATAATACCAATTTTAATTTCAAGGTGTATTAATTTTTATCTATAGATTTTTTTTTTACTTACTAATATATATAATGTTTTAAAATAATTCTAAATAAAGATTTAAAAATTTTTTAAAATCATTGAATAAGTTGTTTGATGCTAAAAGAAAATCTTATTGAATTAAAATCTTTAACTTAAATCATTTAAAAGGGATGACATTTAAAATGTTAGTTTTCAACAGGAATAAAATAAGAAAAGAAGTACTTGAAGTAATTGATCATCGGTATCAAATTCAAATGAAAGGTATACAAAGCTTTATAGGTTTAGAAGAAAACCAGGGAATCCACCTACAAGATTATTTTTTAAGATTCGCGACATTAAACAAAGAATTCTATGAAAGGTTGAAAAATGGAGCAAATTCTGTTAAAGAACTATATAAAACATATACTTATGAAGATCAAGTGTTATTAGCTAAGATATTTCGTTATGTTGGAGCCTTTATCGCAGAAGATATGTTAAAAAAAAATCCTATTCCAAATAATATTTTAGTAGAAAGCATAAATCTTAACGGCCTCAACGCAGATTGGAATATTTATCCTGGAGTAGAAAGTGATTCCATATTGTTGTATTTCCACGGGGGTGGAAATGTGATGCTATCGTCAAAAACTCATCGTCTGCTCACGATTGAACTCGCTAAAGCCACAAAATTAAAAGTACTTAGCGTAAATTACAGGCTTGCTCCTGAACATCCTTTTCCTGCGGCATTGGATGATTGCTTTTCGTCATATAATTGGCTTCTTGAACAAGGGTATGATCCTAAAAACATCGTAATCGGAGGAGATTCTGCTGGGGGAAACTATACTATAGCACTCCTATTAAGATTGAAAGAAAAGAAAATTGCTTTGCCTGTTGGCGCTTTCGCCATTTCGCCTATTCTCGATTATACTCTTAGTTCTAAAACTATGTATGAAAACAGGGAAACAGACCCAATATTAGCAGATTCTGGAATTTTTTGGTGGGATTCTGCTTATTTAGCAGGGGCAGATCCCACTAATCCTTTAATATCTCCAATATTTGGGGATTTACGAGACTTACCACCTATCTTGTTGCAAGTGAGTAAAATAGAAATGCTTTATGATCATTCAACTCGCTTTGCAAAAGCGGCTAAAAAAGCTGGTACACACATTATTTTACAAGAATGGGATGATATGCCTCACGCTTGGCATGGTTTCAATAAAGAATTGCCTGAAGCAAAGGAAGCGATAGAAAAAATAGGAATATTTGTTAAATCTTTATTTGTATAATTTTTAATTTATATCCAATGAAAACATTTTAAAAATCTCTTAGTGTCCATTTATTTTTACAAAGAGAGGCTACAAATGAATCTAAGAAATACCCGTTGATAGATCTCATAGAATTGTTAATGATTTTTAAAAAAACCTCATCTGATAATTTCTAATTTATGAATTT
>JBHLMB010000319.1:0-4415 GCA_048938565.1 Promethearchaeota archaeon
CATTTCTTTTCATTTTTTCTCGGATATCCTTAACCGAAGTTTTTACCCCTTTTTGAAGGTTGCGTTGATATTCGTTGTACTCTAACTTGTTTTGTTCCCTCCATTTGTAGGTATTTTCTTTTTTAAGACAACGAGCGCAAAGAGGACTTTGTTTCTTGCTAGTGCTTTTGAAATACTTATAGCAATAAGGACAGAGGTTAATAGCAGAAACTGGAATTTTTTCAAAAAGTGAGTAGCAAGAGAACTTTACAGTTTCATAAATATTGTCATCCAAAAACATCGAGAATTTGCCTGGAATAAGATCGGTTGGAGGCTCTGGAGTATCGATTCCATCTTCGTCAAATTGAAAACGTTTATCTCTAAGTTGTTTAGGATGTTCTATAACTGATCGTATATATAATTCTTCGCCATTGTCTGGCTGAATGTCTTCAAAAATATATAGACTAATATACGGTTTGTAGATAATTATTCCGTCTTTTAGACAATAACTATATAAGCCAGATTTTTCGATTTCAAGAGTTTTTAAACCTTCATCTTCGTTATATATAATCTCCAATTCTTTTAAGGCATTAACCTTATATTTTAATATTTCTTGCACATAACTTAATTGCCTTCTGTCCTCATCTGTATCGGTGAAGATTCTTCTTAACACTCCTTCATTTACATGATTCTCATACAAAAACAGTAGAGCTTGATAGAAAAGGTTTGAAAAATCTCCTGGTGGCAATTTCTCAATATCGGCATTGAGAAAATTAAGAAGAAAGTTCAGTTGGTTTATGTAATACCGCTTCCCAGGTCCTGCATAAAAGGGAGTGGGGGATATTCTTTTTGTATTCTTTTTCTTAGCAATCATCTTAAACGCCTCTGATTTACTTAAATAGTAATACAATGAAAGATATTTGTCAAGCTTTTTCTGCTACTAATCTAAGTCATTGACATGATTGTATTATTATGGTATATTAAATTTGAAATATAGTTAAGAAGTGTGTTTATTTATGGAAAATCTTTTGGATATCAAAGAAGTCTCAGCCAAGTTGATGATCAAAGAATCCACGCTACGGGCTTGGGTTTTCCAGAGGCGCATTCCTTTTATTCGCCTAGGCAGGCTAGTGAGGTTTAAAGAAGCCGAGTTGGTGAACTGGATAAGGGATAAGGAGAAGAAACGGAGTTAAAAATATAATGATATCAACATATTATACGATAACATTAAATTATTCTGTAATGTCAATAAGTTACAGATCATATAGATGAGCAGTTGTGCTATATATAAATTGCATAAGAGTAACTGCTTATTGGTAGTTGAGATAACTATTTGAATTTATAAAGAAATAATCTACATTTTTATACTACGTTGAAATAATTGAGGAATTTATATGAAGTACAAACCGACACCTGATTGTGAAGAACTAGGACTTAGTATATGTGAAAAGTTTGTCACCGTGGTAGGTGGCTCAGATGGTCCTAAAGAATTTCAATTTTTTTGTTTCTCATGGTCATGTTCAAAGTGCCGTCAATGGTTAATCGAAATATATAAATGGAAAATATCTAGATCATTGGAATATCATGCTGGAGTTCAAGTATTTGTCGATATTCGATCGGAGGAAAAAAAGGATTTAAGCAATTTTCTTAATAGAAGTTGTAAGGGACTATACTATTCTATCAAGACACCAGATGGAACGTGGGTAATCTCTACTAAAAACTTTCCGCAGGCCAAACGAAAAGACAAGAAAAAGTTTATTGAAGAAGATTTGCCGAAAATTCTTGATACTCCCTGGACAGGTGGGAAGAGGGTAAATAGTTCTTCGGAGTTAAAAAATTTTTGGAGAAACTTGTTGCTTCAGGATTTGGATTATAAGTTGATGCATTATATGGAGACAAATGGATTTACTAATGTAAGAAGGCGTTTAGCGATGTATTTAATCAGAGAGGTTCATCAAGAGAATAAGGGATATTGGGGAATGATTTTGGGAAAAAGAGAATTTGAATTTTCAGAGTTAGATACCTTTGAGCAACGGGTTCAATGGTTTGCCGATAATCGAAATAATACAGTGAAAATATATGGTGAAGGTGAACGGGTTTTAAGTCAAATGATTCTGAGGGTCCCTCCTGATTCTACTGAGTTAGAAACCGGACAGGGGGAAGAGGAAAGAGAGAGAATTGATTTTAGAGAGGAGGAGCTATATGCAGAGCAATGATAAGAACCAGTGGCAACTTGCCCTTGTCATGCAGGGTTTTGCCGTTAAATCATCTTCGGGCATTCAAAGATTTGAAAACAACCAGATCATAGAAGTACCTAGAACCAGAATCAAGGACTTGAATCGGAAAGGGCTGGTTCTTCCGCTAGTAATTAGCCCAAGCCGATGGAATGAGTTTGCTTCCTGCCCTTTGGAGGTGCAATAAGAAATTGAGAAGGCCTCACACCTTAAGATAGACATATCCTGTAGAAGGATATCAACAAAAAAACTGAAAAGGTCCTAAGTGAAAAAATGGATTTTCCAAAGTTAGATCCTTCAAAACAGCTTATATATACTACTGGCCAGCTAATTAGGGCTTTACGTGTGTCACCAGCCACGTTTTACAAGTACCTGACTTTGTCAAGTATAGAACCTCGGAAAAAGGCCAGGAGCAATGCAAAGTATTATTCCTATGATGATGCTATGAAGATTTTGAGCCTTATTTATACCCCCGAAAGAATATTTAGAATTTTGAAGAGGGGCCTTTGGCGGTAAAGCCTCACCCCTTGTTGCGTGCTGTTTTTGGGTGTTTTTTAGAAGGTGGCTTGGTGGTGGATAGGGTCTGATCTAGTCATATATCTGCTGTATATAATTGCCCCCCCCTAAAAGGCTTATGAAAGAGGATCAATCCATAACATTGTATTTAAATGAAATAATCCCTTTTTGCAGATATGAGCTGTTTAAGGTCTAGTGATGTATCAAACGTATCAGTCCAGGGCATGTTGTTTTCTAAATCTTCCAATAATGGAACCAATTTCTCATCAATTTCCCAAGAATTGGGTTTTCTACCCTCTTTAATAGGGGTTTTCCACTGTTTATAAAAATCCCAAACTTTTCTTCTTACGAAAGCAAACACTTTCTTTCTTTCTTTATCTTTGATAGCTGCTCTAAATTCCGCGTGTGTAATAGTTAAGCCACGATATTCGTCTTGAGTCCCTTCGTAAGAATTACCTGCTTTATAATTTACTATTAACAAATAATTATTAATTTTTTCAACTAACTCTATACATCGATCATGAGAATGTTTATCCATTTGACCATTATAAAATTGACCTTCCTTGAAATGGTAGGGCTTAACTCCCAATTCAGCCAATTTAGACTTAACTTCTTCAATACAATCTATCTGATCAACATACGTAGCACTCAGAAAAATCTCTTTTATGCTTTCTACCATTTATTTTATCCGTCTGCTGCTACAATATCATCTATGAAATTAGGAAGCTGAATTTCTAAGAAAGGATCTTTTCGCAATTGGAAAACGATATTATAAATCTTTTTATTTAATGCCTTTCGAGTAGTGGGCGCCCTTTCATTTTTTCGTATTTTCTCTAAATCCATAATTTGTTTTATTGCTGCTACTTTCAAATATTGTAAGTTTTTAATTTTGACACCTTTAGAATTTAAATTATGATTTGAATCGTAGTAATTAATGATTTCTTGTACCCACTCTTTATGCTCTTCGATTTCTGATGTTTCTAATCCCAAGCGTCTATGCTTAGCTATTTGTGATGTGAAAACAACTTGTAACTCTTTTAGTCCATTGTAAAGTTCTTGGGTCATTTCATCGTCAAAATGTAAATCTACTTTATAATCTCTTATCCATTCTCTTTTATCATTTATTAACTCTTGAGAAATTATGAATTCGTCTAAAACACCTTCCCGTCCAAGTTGAATATAGATAGAAAATTTGATAGATGATTCAAGAGAATCGAAATATCTAGTTCGTCTGTATTTTTCGAGCGCAACTTCTAAGTCATCTATTATACTTTTGTCTAAACTAATTATATGTTGAATATTGGGTGTCCGAACTCCAATATTATATGCGTAAGAAATCATGTCATATTCAATTGCGTCGACCCAAATGTTTAAGCGCAAATTACCAATCAGATCTTCAATAAATTTCTTTACATAGTTTAATGCATTTTCATTTTCTTTCATTTATGTTCCCCTTGCTTGTGATGTGTTATTGACTATTTGCTTTTAAATAGAAAACATTCTTACGCGACAATAACAGACGACCAATAATAAGATAAAGTTAATCTTTCACTATCCGGTCTGACTACTTCTTTGGGGTCAAGGGGGTCAACCATCATTGCTCCTCAACAATCCACTTCCCCTCAGAGTCCTGGTAAGCCCATACTTTCTGGCCGGAAGTCCTGTAAAACCATCCACCAGTCGCAC
>JBHLMB010000320.1:0-4379 GCA_048938565.1 Promethearchaeota archaeon
GAAAATGCGGTTTTAAGTAAAATAAGTGATTACAAGTTTGAAAAGAGATTTTTAGTACCCTTGATCATTTCCTGGATCGTGTTCTTTTGCTATAGATATGTGTATTTTTGGATTCTGATAATCTGGGCTTTTTTTTATCTTTACATGAAATATTCTCACGGATTTCGAAAAAAAGTGTTTAACTATTAGCAATCAACTATTTTAATTCAATAATTTTCAAGGATACTAATAATATGAATTTAGAAATAGAATTGAATTAAATTAGAATTTAAATCTTGGTTTATTTATCTCATCTCGCTTATCTTTCTCAATTCTAATTTTGATCATATAACAGCTGAAAGAATTTAAAGTTTTAATAAAGTAATCTACACTCTTTAATTTTATACACCTAAGTTTTCAAACGGTGGTTTAGTTATTTTAGATACGAATAAAAAAATCTTTTTATTGATCCTTGAATTATTGGCGTTAGATACTGATTTTGGGAAAAATATCAATGATGCATGCCGAAATAACATTCAAGGAATTATTAAAGCACGGCAATAAACTTACCTTTTTAGTAGGTGCTGGCTGTTCTACCGATCCACCATCGTGTTTACCGCTCGGCAGGGAGATGATTGAGGCTATAGTAAAACATTCCTGTGCGGAATCCGAAATCGAAAAACTCTTAGAAATTGAGGACCTTAGGTTCGAGCAGTTAGTTGAGATCATCAGGGATAAATTGGATCCTGACCTGAAAGTTATTGATTATTATAGCGAATGCGATAAGCCGAACCTTCAGCACTTCTTCCTCGCAAAAATGATTAAAGAAGGACATTTTGTAATCACGACAAACTTCGATTTCCTGATAGAGCGTGCCTTGTTAGAATCGGGTGTTCCTAAAGGGGACATCGTGCCAGTGATATCAAGAAGAGACTATGAAAATCCTGAATACCAAGACCCTGTTGCACTATTTAAAAAAGGAAAAAAAGCGGTTTATAAAGTTCACGGTTCGATAAAAAACTTGATAACGGGAGAAGATACTAGAGATTCACTCGTTGCCACCATTCAAGCGTTCGGCTCGGGAAAGGAAGGAGAAAGCGTGTTTCAATTAGAGAACTTCAAGCGCCCTGCTATTGAAGCCCTTTCAGATGGCCGCTCGCTCGTTATTATAGGATATTCGGGAAGCGACGATTTTGATGTTGTTCCTACATTAAAAGTATTAAAAAATATCAAGAATGTGTTTTGGATCGATCATGTTCAAAATTACACAAGAGAGGAAATGGTTTTCGAATTCGACGATTGGGATCCTCGCAATAAGGACACTTCGGACAGAATCGCACGGATTCTTACCGAAATTATGCAGGCCAGGAATGCGACAAACATATATCGTGTGAAAGCAAATACTACAACCCTAATTCAACGGACAATGGAACAATTACCAAAACTTAGCACAGATCAGTTTGACATGCCTCCTAAAGCCTGGTTAGAAAAAAAAATAGATGTAACATATAAGCATGTACGGTTTTACATTCCATTTCTGATTTTTAAGGAATTTAACTTGTATGACGAGGCCATGGAATGTTGTCAGAGAATTCTCGAAATTGCGAGGCAGGAAAGGAACAATGAGCTAATGTCTGAGATCCTTGGCGAAATTGGCTTTTTGTTTTACGAAAAAGACGAATTGGACGAGGCTATTACAAAATTTCAAGAAAGCCTAGCTCTGATCGAAACATTTGATATCTTAAAAGGAAAAGCTCCCATTCTCAATAACATTGGATTAGTATTAAATCAAAGAGGAAAATATCACGAAGCAATAGAATATTACCAAAAAGCGCTCGAAATTGCAGAGAAACTCGGCACCCAATCTGAAAGGGCCGATTACCTTAATAACATCGCGTACATACTAGAATGGCAAGGTACTTATGATGAAGCGCTGAAAATTTACCAAAGAGCATTGTCTATAGACGAGCAGTTGGGGAACTTGCGGGGGAGAGCCACGAGACTCAATAACATTGGCCATGTGTTAAAACTACAAGGCAAGGTTAAGGAGGCGTTACAAATGCAAGAGCAAGCGCTCGCCATTGCGGAGCAATTAGGAGATTCGCGAGAAAAGGTAATCTACCTCAATAATGTTGCAATTTCCTTGAACGACAAAGGCAATGACTTGCAAGCACTTAATTACCTTCGCGAAGCGCTTGATATCTCGGAGCGATTTAATTACCCTTGCGGGAAGGTCATAACCCTGAACAGTAAAGGAACCATTATCATGGGTTTCAAGCAACTAGAAAATGCCTTGAAAGAACATAAAGAGGCTCTCGCCTTGTCAGAGCAATTAAATTACCTGGAGGGAAAGGGTGTCTCTCTGAGTAACATTGGGCGCGTTTTAAAACTGCAAGGCAAGTTAGACAAGGCCTTGGAAAACTTTCGAAACGCCCTCGCTATTTACGATAAAATGAGCCACTTGCGTGGAAAAGCAGTTATATTGAGCAACATTGGTACGATTCTATTGGAAAAAGAAGATTTAAACGGAGCATTACGGCATTTCCAGGAAGCTCTCGCCATCAACGAGAAATTGGGAATTTCTATGGGCATTAATGCGAATAAAGGATGGATCGAAAAAATCAAACGAAAAAGGAACGCAGTTTGCTCCAAATAATATAAAAATAAGCTATGATAAAAAAAATCCAAGTGAACCTCTAATCATCGTTCTTTCATCCCAAACTAATCGACGGAATAACCTTTAATGATGTACGCTTTGAGGCGCCCTTTACTCCATGGTTCCATTATCATGTTTCTCACTTCTTGTACCGAAATGTCAAAAGTTTGGGCGATCTCTGGGTCGTCTTCGCTTAGCCTATCTCCTAAGATCAACAGCATGTAGTATGATATCCTGACATCAAGCAGGGAATTATCTATCGCGTTAATCTGGTCTCTTACTGCAAGTTCTAGTTGTTCAAGATGCTCTCGACATACGACCTTTAAATGTTGAGCAATAGATTCGAACGAAATGACACCTTAATTTTTTTGGTTTTTTAATTTAGTAATATTTCTTGAATTTATGGCACATTTCTTTATGTTTTTTTTAGCCACGAACACGATGCTTGCTGAAACGATCACCACGATTACGATCATCCCGATCGCAATGTAGGAAACAAAAGGGACGGGAATCGTGATTTCAAGACTCTGGGAATATACCATCGTATTGTTCATGTAGTCCCTAACGATTAATATGTATTCGTATGTGCCTGGTTGTTGCCTACCGAGGTTAAACTGGTGGAAGGAGGAGTTCTCCAAGATACCGTTTCTCGAAACGAGACTATAATTGCCGTTAAAGAAGATTGTTGCGCTTTCGATGCCCGATCTATTGTCTAAAGCGGTGACATCGACGAGCAGGTCGTAAAGCGTGGATGGCTGAATGTTTCCATATGTAAACTCAGATACTTCTGGAAGCACATCGTCGGGTTCTGTCGTGAAATTAAAATACGAAGGGACCAAGTTATGCCCCGTGATGGTGACGTTGTAAGTCTCGCCGGCCTTGTGATGTGTCCTGAATGTGGCAACGCCGTTCACATCCGCGTATACCGTGCAATACTTTCCATCGGCGGTCTTAAAATGTACCCTCGCATTCGGTACCGGATTACCCTTGTTATCGAGTATCGGGACTGACACGTATTGCGCCTCGTATATAGTCATGTTCTCGAAGGGATTTAATGCGCTCAAGGGCTTGTTGGTATACACGTCAAGTTCGGGATCCCCTAATAGACAGTATGTCAGCACGTTTTTCCTGTTAAATTCGTCGGTCATTGATATGCTACCTCTCGTGAAGGGATCTGATTCCATGTACGTAACTTTGGAGTCGTATAACGCTTTTCCCTGTTGGAACTTCTTATTTTCAAAAAATTCCTCCCAAAAAAACTTGGCATTTGCCCTGTTTGCGATCTCAAGGTCGTGATCCCCTTGAACATAATAGGTTACTCGCAAAGACCCGACATACCCAATGGCTCCTGAATTACTTCGTTTTATCAACACTTCCCCTATATTGTTATCTGGCCCTTCTGAATCGAAGGGTGCTGAATTACACGCATCAGCGTAGAATAATGTGTATTCTCCAATGTTCTGGGTATTTTGAGCATCGTTAATGTCATATATTACTTGTTGACCACTACCTTGGGTTATATAAGATGTAAGTGTTGTTCCACTTCCGCCGTGTCCAGCAAAAATAGCCGTAGAAAATCCTTGGTCAAAATATGTGTCGAAATTATTTGATGTGAGGAGCGTCAAATTGTCTGAAGAATCCACATCCGTGTTCACGTCATAACTTGAAGTAGTTCTGTAAAGATGGGTAAAATTCATTTCGGTCTCAACATAATTTTCCCAGATGTAATCCGTCAAGCGAGCTT
>JBHLMB010000321.1:0-4378 GCA_048938565.1 Promethearchaeota archaeon
GAAGCGACCCTTTTAGCAGTAAGAAGGGGTGTTTTAGAACAATCAATCCAAGATTTTGACTCTAAAACATTTATGAAAGTCTGTATAACAATGGAAGATTTCAATATCTCTATAAATAAAATTATTGAATCTGCCGATCGAGCAAAAAAATCATATCAAGAAAAATTAAAAGAACCTGTGGAAAATATATACGGTTGATTCTTTATTCTTTTTTTTTATTTAAACAAGACAAAAACTACTAATTATTCATAAATATATTATTCTATATTAAAGATCTTCATATATTATTGGATTTGTTAAAATTACAAAATGAAAAAAAAAATTGTCAATTTGATAAATAATTTTCTTATCAGATTCTTTAAATCCTACACTTTCAATTAATTAATTAGGATAAAATAAATAAAAATTAATAAAAAATAAGGTGTATATAAAATGGAAATTTTAATAAAAATAACCTTGGATAATCCTATACAGGCCAAGAGTAAAAATAAAGACGACGACTTTGTTTCTGAGCTTGCTAATGGATTTTTATGGGCTGAAATTTCTAGGCAAGAAGAATTCATTAATGGATTAATAGATGCTCTAAATAATCTTGAGGATAATGATTCACTTGAAGCAAACTACTTGGAAACTTGGATTGAATCTCTAAAAATAGATCTCCAAAAAGAAAAAGAAAAACTTAATTGATTTTTTTTTCCAATTTTATTTTAAAAAAGATTTATACAGTAATATAAAAAGTCTTTAAAATTATTAATCCCTAAATTAGATCCTCCTAAATATGTTCTATAAATCATAATCTCTTACCTTAATAAAAGACTGAATTGAAAAATATAATAAATAAAAATAAACTCAGTAAGACTTTAAGTTATTTGAGAAAATTTACTTATAGAGCGGTTCAAGGTTTGAATAAATTTGTACAGCCTTGTAAAATATGGAATTTTCGAGATGACTAAATTTCTTGTATACCTCTATAGTACCATCAATTTCAATATTTCTGCATATTGTATCAATCAATTTTTCTAAATTAGAACTACTTATCACAAAAAGATTTTTAATTATGGGTTCTAGTTCGCCATCGTTTCTAATAAATATGCCTTCATAACATTCTTCTTCTTGTTCATATATCATGATTGTATACCTTTTTTCTATTTCAATAGCCTGTCTAATATTATTTATAAATATAGAAAGGCCTTCGAACCTTATTCTGTTATAATATATATTTACCGAACATTATTTAAATCTTTCGTTATTTCGTAGAACTATCTCCACCTTAATAAAAATCATATTTTATCCAAAAAATATCAATATTTACAAAGCGATTCTAAAGATATTAAATTAGAGATCCAAAAAATATAACAATTTCTTTTGAATTTTTAAATCTGTTAAAATTATAGACATTCAGGAATTAAAATATTGACATTGGTTCCCTTTGACCGATCTCCTTCAATATTGTCCTCGATCCATATTTTGCCATCATATGAATTGACAATTTTTTTAACTAATGACATTCCAAACCCCAAACCCTTACTTCTTTTTTCTTCGCTTTTTCCATTTAAAAAAATGATCTTTTTTATATGATCAGATATTCCAATACCGTTATCTATAAATTCTAATCTCACAAACCAAGATTGTTTTCTCAAAACTCTATGAATCTTTATGAAAACCTTCGCTTTTGGATTTTCGTTGTATTTTACAGCATTTGTTAGTATGTTTGTAAATACATCGAATAGTAATTCATTACCTTTTACAAAAAATTCAAGATTTTTGGGTTCTACTATAAATTCAATATCCTTTGTAAAAGCCTCTTGAAGAAATTTGTTAATTTGTTACTTTTTCTAATTTCTGCCTGTTGATTTCCAATTCAGATAATTTTTTCACATTAGAGATCAATTCGAAACCCTTAAGGCATTGATTTCCAATAATTTCAATCAATTCCTTAAATTCATCCTCTTTCCCTCCCTCATTTTCATAGATCAAATAAAGTTCAGAAGCGAATTTAATTCCTTGAAATATATTATTCATATCATGGATGAGTAATGCTCGGAAAAAGGATAAATCGTCGTAAGCATTATGAATAACTTCTTCTTTACTAAGGCGGTTGCTTAAAAAGGATATTATAAGTCCAACTACGACAATTATGATTGATCCTATCATATTTTCAAAGAAATACAATTCAAAACCGTTTTTAATCATTATCGTAGGAAAAAAAAGAAATATTAATGCAATTATAGTTGTTATGATTAGTCCATTGGCTTTCCACCAGATACAAGCTAATATTATGGGAATGTAAAACAGATGAGAATAAATGATGTTTATTTTAAGAACTACCTGAAAATAGATCATTATTCCAATTGAAAATAACATCAAAATTAAAATTAAAAAAATTTTTAATATTTTTAATTGTTGATTTGTAAGATTTATTTTCATAATTTCTTCTCTGTAGTATAAATACAATTCTTTGTAAGGGTGAAAAAAGGTTTAAAAGTCTTAAAATCTCTTGCCCTTTCAATAGTTTAATTCTTTATAACCTCAACGAGTTTTGGAAAAATTCGTGGATAATGCACAGCCATGCAATGCACGCCTGCCAAGAGTTTCTTGGCTTTTAACTCGGATATGAACGGTTTGAAAAACTCGTAGTTCATTTGATCGTAGGCTTCCTTTTGCTGTTTTTTATCGGTAATATCCGTTTTAACGCTTTTCCATTTAGCCAAGATGTCTCGTGGAACATCGACCCCTGGCACGAACATATCAAATCCCTTAGCAATAGCGTAGCTTTTCATCGGAAAGATTCCAAGTAAAACGGGTACCTTGTATTTTTGAATTCCCTGCAAAAATTCGATGGTTCGGTCAAGATCGTAGACGACTTGCGTCTGAATGAACTCGCATCCTGCTTCAGCTTTTCTTCCAATCTTCAAGATCTCCGCCTCCATTGGATCTGCGTTGGGATTGGCAGCACCGCCCACGTGCATTTGCGGAGGGTGTTCGATTTCCTTGCCGTTAATTGATCCAGTATCCACCATTTCTCTTACGAGCTTTATCAAGGTCGCAGAATCGAGGTCAAAAACGGGTTTCGATTCGGGCATGTCGCCTAAATTGGGATGATCGCCTGTAAGGGAAAGGACATTGTGAATTTGTAAGGCTTCGGCACCCATTATCATGCCAGCTATCCCCAATTTATTGACGTCCCTGACGGTCAATTGCCAAATGCATTCAAGTCCCGCTTCTCTTTGAACTATGGCAGAAGCAGCGAGGCTATTGATCGTGACAATTCCCAAAGGACTATCTGTAATATTTGCCGCAACAACATATGGTGCCATCTCTTTAGCTTCTTCAACCAAGTGCGATAGATCGCAAGTCTTTTCAGGTTCCAATTCGCCAGTTAATACGAATTCTCCTTTTTCTAACACTTCTCCCACTTTTGAATATACTTTTTGTTCTGCCATTCTTCTTCTTACCTCCATACTACCTCTCTTTGATGACCAGACTCGCTCCAATCTACGGGATCTCTCAATTTCGAGAATAAATCCAATCGACCCAATTCCTTTAACCGATTATAGATGAGAACCCAGCCACAATCCTTTTCATAATTTACAACCTCACACATCCCTTTGACCATTCCTCCACAGGGGCCATTCATCAAGGATTTCGCACATGTTGTAATCGGACAGATTCCTCCAGTCTCGTTTAATAAACAATCTCCGCATCCCCTGCATCTCATGTAGAACCTACCAATTCGTTCGGTCATTCCCATAAATTCCGTGTTAGTACCAATGAATACGGGAATATTTGGATGCTTCTTGGTAAGTACTTCCGTGATGCTGGCAACGCCAAGACCACAACTTAGGGTAAGGATGGCGTCCGTATTATTAAGATCGTGTTCTATTTTTCGAAAATCGTTCATTATGACGCGATTATCGCAAACTTCTTCGGGAACGATGACGGTTGTAATTTCAAATCCCTTTTCCTTGAGCTTTTTCGCCATTTCTTGGGCACCTTCGGTTCCACCAGTTTGGCACATTGCAGCGCAAGAACCACAGGAAACAATTATGATTTTTTTCGCATCTTTTATTGCACCAAGAACTTCCTCAAAGGGTTTTTTTGTTGTAATGACTGTCAATTTAATCAATTTTTTATTTTTTTTATTCATATGGTATAAAGATTTTAGATTTTGCTAAATCAAATGTGTCGTGTTTTATTTCTCCTAAAATTCCTTCAGCATTATATAGTGGCATTTTAATGATAATTTTATATTCGTTCATATAGATATTATCATATAATATATCCTTATCCTGCTCTAGATCAATAAATCTATTCATTTGATTTTATCACTCCAATGTATTTGATATGAATTATATTCATTAATTGAAGAATAACACGA
>JBHLMB010000322.1:0-4374 GCA_048938565.1 Promethearchaeota archaeon
GGGCGTATCGTGGGAGAAAGAATCGAAATCGTTTTTCTCCCGCAAAATCCCATAATTGTAGGGTAATTTTAAATGTATTTCCGTCGTTATCCTCGATATCCAAGCGAAAACTAGCAAGATCGGTACCAATTGTTATCTTTTGTGAAAGAAACTTACCCGTGATAAGCCTTTGAATCATGGTGCTCTTTCCCACGCCTCCATTTCCTACCACCACGACCTTGAACATGAATTTTTCGCGTCCAGCCATCCTCATCCTCTACAATAGCGATTCCTCAAGGTTAATACTTTCCATTCCAAGAATTAATTAACAAGCGTCTTATGAAAAAAACGCTGTTTAAGTTACTATTTTACTATTTTAGTACTAATATATTATCTAAATCTTTGTTTTTATAGATTTATATTCCTCAGTCGATTGCTTTTTCGCTCATTGCTCGAAGTTTATTTTTTAAGTCAACTTGGATGTCTTGAGGTAAAGAGGAGATTGCATTTTCTATTTGTTGAGGAGTGGTTGCGCTTATCTTTTTGTATACAATAACAAGGAAAACTATTGCTAACGCTGGAGAAACGATCAAAATACCGATCGTGATATAGGGAACAATCATTGGAAATGAAGATTCTAATCCCTTCCCCGGAAGGCTTATTGCAATTCCAAAAGAATTGTTAAAAATAATTAATAAGATGTTTATTATATTTAAAGCATTTAGTACTAAAAAAAAACAAAGATTTAACATAGAAATGCGACTAAATTCCTTCAATTTTAAAAGTTTTACTATTTCTTCATTTTTGTTAATTATTATGCTCTTTTCTGCTCCTCCTTCTCCTTTAAGAATCGATATCTTTCCATACTTCCATAAATCAACGAAAATCCAATAAAAACCAAAACTATAAGCGAATGCAAAAACTCCGGTAAAGACATTTGAAAAAACATTGATAAGTTGGGGGCGATATAAGCTTTCAGCACCAATCCAGAATGTTAGAACCAACATCACGATTGCACAATAAAATAATCGACTTGCGTGCTTAATTTCAGATCCAATTGGATTGTATAACACTCGATATGCACTAGTCTGTTGCAAGCGCCATTTATTTGTTCCAATAAACTTAAAGAACGATGAAAAAACAAACGCGATGAGAGGAAATAATATCAATAAGATGTTTTGCCATTCTTGAGATATGATAAGGACGAATAGCAGCAAAAAAAGAAGTAGATCTTTCAATAAATCCTCGTTAAAGAACTTTCTCAATGCAATATAATTATCTTCACTCATTTTTTAATGTAAACTTGCTTAATAAATAAATTTTTATACTCTCCTCCAATTTAAAGGGTGACGCATATTATCTAATAATACTAATGTATATGGTGAACGCAAATACATTACGCCAATTTTTTTCCATATGAGCATTTTAGAGAATCTCAAGAAAATATTATCAAAACGATCGAAAATTCTACGAGAGAAAGAAAAATTATAATGTTAGTTGCGCCCAATGGTACGGGAAAAACGATAATTGCCTTGAGTGCTCTATTACCGGTTGCTTTTGAAAAAAACCTTCGTATCATTTACATGTGCAGGACACACTCTCAGAACGCAAGGGTCATAAAGGAACTCAATAAAATTTCAGCAAGCTTAGAAAAAAAAGATACTAACATTAAATTAAGGGGAATTTCCATCCGAGGAAGGTCTGAAATGTGTTTACATGAAACACTCCTTTCTATGAGATTAAATCCCAAAGAATCAATGTCGCTTTGTAAGGATTTGCGAAATAATCGAAATTGTCCGTATTTTCTAAACTTACTGAAAAAAAAAAACGAATTAGATAATCCCATGCTCATATCTCCTGAAACATTCGATAAGCCCATTGAAGCGGAAGAGCTCATTAGCCTTTGTAGAGAAAAAAGATTATGTCCGTATTTTCTTAGCAAGTTCTTGCTGGAAGAAATGAAAATTGTTATCTGTAATTATCAATGGATTTTTAATCCCGATATTCGAGAAACCTTCATGCAATTCATTGGAAGCGATATTCAAGATTGCATCTTGATTATTGATGAATGCCACAATGTTATAGATGTCGCAACAGAAGTAAATTCTCAAAAAATCACTCCATACTCGTTGAAATTATGCTTGAAAGACTTGGAGATGTATCAAGCTCCTATGAAAATGCAGGCATTTGCTAATTTCCTTTTGGATCATCTAAATAATAGAAAGAAAACCATTAAAACCGAGGAAAAACCGATTAACCCTGCCTTATTTTTGGAGCTCGTGTACAAGAAATTGGGCTTTACAGACCTAACTGGCTTTAAAAATTTAATTAATGAACTACATGATTATGCCACATCCATTTATGAAGAAAAAATCGCCAATGGCGAGATCTCTCGCGATTTCGTGGGCAGCTTGGCAGAATTTTGGCTGAAATGGATGAATGTATTCGAACAAGATAATTATTTTTTCTGTTACAATTCAAAGGAAGTGAACGAAAAACGCTCAATCGCACTTGAAATAGTTGCCCTCGATCCAAGGGAAATAGCAACGCCTTTATTACGGAACTGTAACAGTTGCATTAATCTATCTGGAACGGTAAATCCTTATGTCTTCAATAATCTAATGGGATTAAATAGTAGTGGAAAAAGTTATAAAGGTATAATTGCGGAAACACCATTTAAGAGGAAAAACATTAAAGCCCTCATAATCGAAGGAGTTGATACGAAAAGGGAAAGTAGAACCCCATTAATGTATAAAAAATATGTAGAAAAAATTAGCGAAGTAATTCACAGTACGCCCGCTAATGTGGGCATTTTCTGCGCTTCATATAAGATCCTTAAAGGATTGCTTTCAAATGGTATCGAATTAGCAGTAAGAAAATCTAAGAAAAAGCTTTTCGTAGAAAAAATGGGTTTATCTGCATCAGAAAATAATCTAATGCTTGAGGACTTTAAATCAATGGCTTCAAATCAAGGTGGTGTCCTTCTAGGCGTGTGTGGTGGCCGGAATTCCGAAGGTGAGGATTACCCTGGCGATCACATGAATGCCGTGGTTATAGCAGGTTTTCCTTATCACCTGCCAACACCGAGGATCGAAGCAAAAATTAGTTATTACGACAAGGTATTCAAAAAACAAGGATGGAATTTTGCGTACCTTTATCCTGCAATTCAAAGGGCAAATCAAGCATCTGGGCGACCAATTAGAAAAATAACAGATAAAGGTGCTCTCATATTCATGGACTCGAGATTTAAATCCAAATTAAATTGGATATCAAATTGGGTGAAAAAGGAAATGGAAATGATACCAGATAGAAAAAACGCCATTACTCAGAGTTTATATCCTTTCTGGAACGGAAAATGATTAATCGGGCCTAACTAGAGCTAGAATGTAGTTTTCGTGCTTTTTGATAAAGTCCAATCAATTTTTTAGTTACATTGCTCCACCTGAATTGCGATTCGACTCTTTTATAACAATTTTCCCGTATTACATTATAATATTCTTTATTTATCAATGCTTGAGACTTCAAGACAGCGTCTGAAATGAGGTTCACTGCTTGAAAGCTTTCAAGCTCTTTTTCAGTTCCGAACTTGCTGATTTCGAGAAGCTTGAACATATCTATTAAGGCGCTAGCAAACTGGGCGGGATTGTCTTTCTCAATTAGCATTCCCGTACCATCAACGGGATGTTGTCTTATATCCAATATTGATTCTTGAAATCCTCCAACATTCGAGGCAATTACCGGTAGTTTTGACGCCATGGCTTCCAAGGCGATTATTCCAAAAGGTTCCCATCTCGATAACGCTGCGTACACATCAGCAGCGAGGTGTGCTAAGAAGAGAAGTTGTTCAGAAGATCCAAAAATTATTCTTAAATTGTTCGGATATATTAAGATGTTCGAAGCGTATTCTTTAATTTCGCTTGCGCTATAATCCGTAGGAATGATTAAGAAAAGAAACTTGGCATTAGGGACGGACTTAATCACTTCTGGTACGGCTTTAAAGACTGTTTCAAATCCTTTTTGGTGCGATATCCTTCCAGTCATCAATACGAGGGGTCCTGGGTCCGTAAAAGGCTTGATATTACCGTTATTAATGTAAGGATTAGTTAAAGATAATTCATGCAATACTTGAAGGATTTTTGGCGAATTTATTAAGGGGCTCTGGTTGAGGTTTGACAATTTATGCGTCAATAAGAATGTCTTCATGTGGTCCTGAGTAATTTGAACATCGCTTGTTAGACCTAGTACAGTCCTCATTTCTTCTTCGAAATAATATAGTACATTATTGATCATGTTCGAAAAATCCCAATCACATCCGTTCCAAACGAAATCCGTTTTAAAACCAAATTGTTCTAATCCCAAGCTTGGCACGATGTGCGAATCCAAGTAAGATTTACT
>JBHLMB010000323.1:0-3176 GCA_048938565.1 Promethearchaeota archaeon
AGATTAAACTTTACTAAAGTTTAGCTGCTAATTTGCATAATCCTGTATTTTACCTCACCAGCACCATCTTCCTTGTTTTGACATAATGCTCCGTTTTCAATGTAAACACATAAATTCCTGACGTCACTTTATGACCTGATTGATCTTCTCTTACTTTAATTTTAGAAATACCCTCAAGAGGGGCGCTAACAACACCCATTGTTTTTATAGCAAGTCCAACTCTTATCGCTCTTTCTACTCTATCATCTAACGATTCTATATTTCCAATTTTTTTATCTAGAATATCTGAAACTACTTGAAAAACAATTTCATCCTCATTTTTTCCCTCTTTTTTATATTTTCTGATTACTTCTGCTACGCCATCAGGTCCTACTAATTTTTCAACTCTTCCCGCTAGATCTTTGGCTTGAGGGGATTCTACATATAATTCTGGATCTAATCCTTTCTCGCGGGCTCTAGAAGCCAATTCATAACATTCATTCACTCCATTTTGGAGTTTGTTAAAATACTGTTTCATATTATTACTCATCTTAACCAATGATCCTACGCCTCTTTTATAAAGTTAGAATTCCCATAAAGCTCTTCAGAATATATATGATATGCATTATCTCATAGTAATTAAAAGCTGTTGTTCGCTTATTAATAGGTAGAGCTTCAGGATTTTTTAAAAAAAAATCCGTTATTTAGTTATGAATTAAAATATAGTAGTGAGGTTTAAATTAACACGGTAAAAAATATTACTATATGGAAGAAAATTCAAATTCTAATGTTGATGGATATTTATGTGTTGATATAAAAAAGAACATCAAGACCGAAGATAATTTTATCACAGAAAAATTTAATGCAGAAGAAGAAATAATAGGCTACTTAAAATCAAAAGGAGAAATTAAAGCTTGTTTGCTCCATAAATTATTTAACCATTTTTGTAGTGCAAGATCAAAACATCATATTGATCGTAAGAAACTGATTGCTTCATTGATATCTATGCTTAAAAATAGAACAATTGAAATCATTCTTCCCAAACCTTTTGATGTTATATGGAAAGCTAAAAAGCTAGCAAATCTCACTTATTTGAACGATGGGATCTATTATATCAGAAGCAATCAAGATTGGTGCGAAGAAAAAAATCCATTTTATCCATATTGGTTTGATTCAAGAAAAATTAATTTCAAAAGCCAAGATACTGTAAAAGAAAATATAGAATGGCTTTTAATTAAACTTATAGAATATCCAAATCTGAAGTACAAACTCATTATTCATTACCCTAGAGAATCTAGAAAAATTAATATTTACGAGGAACTCGAAGAAACTTTTCATCAGAGAATATTAGAATCCCAAGTTTTCTTACAAGTGCCTATTAAAGGTAGAAAGCTTCAAATTCCAGTAAAAACGCAAGAGATCAATCTGTCAATAATTCAATCGTTTCGAAATAAATATATGTGCTTCTATATTACTTTGATCGAATCAATTCAACACGCTATTGTCCAATACCAGAAATCTGGTAAAAAAGATAAAAAATTCAAAAAGAATATAGCAGAATTCACGAAAAAGTTTGGATATTATTGCCTATTGTACACGCGTTCTGATTGGATGGATATAAAACCCAATCCTCATCGTTGGGAATCATATTTTAAAACATTTAAAATTCCTATTAAGATTTTAAATATTGAGTTTGAAAAAATGCGGTTCCAAGGGAAAACTTTTGAATTTTACCTTAATTTTCGCTATTGTGTTTTTGTTGAAGAAAAATTTGATAATATCATAAAAACATTGAAAAGAATTGGATATAAGAAAGTTAAAGAGTTGAGCAAGAAAAAACAAATTGCAATAGGTTTTTCATTGGATGTTCATTTATTATGTCCTGCGATTGAATATTTTTACTTTTTAGGAAAATATATTGCTTTTTTCCACTTATTTTTGTTATTCAATCACACTTTTGACCATTTCAAGGAGATCAATTCAGAGATCAAGTTTACTGCAAAGGATAAAAATTTATTTAAAATATTTTATCCAATTATGAACTCGTTATTTGGAGCATCTTATGATTCACTTACGCATTCGTTAAAATTTAAATTTAACACGCTCAATCCTGATGAATTGGAATCATTATATAACCATTTTTTATTATCAAGAATTAAAGAAATTGAATCAAAATTATCAAGATATTTCTTACTTAAATATTTTCGATTTAAAAACAAAAGAAATCCTTATTTTTAATATATGCCCCTAAATTAGAGAAATGAGGGGGGCGAGTTTTAAGTGTTATTGTTATAAATGTTTTCATATATCCGATGAATTATGCTTTATTTCTGTAAATTAGAAAAAGTTCACTCACACTTTCTTTAACACCATTGATTTCTATTCCTTAATATAAATAATGATAACAAAAGGAGGTTTATATTTGAAATAGCAATATAAAATCTTTATAAAATGCCAAGAAAAACAAGAAAGAATAGCGTCTAATAATAATTAGAGTTCATTTTTATTTGGGGGCGTCCTAAGACTAGGAAATATAGGATTAAGTCGTAAGTATTAATAATTACAAAAAATATGTGTGAGCTATTAACTAGTAGTTACAAGTTTTTATAAGTACTCGTAAAGTTAATTAGATAAGACGATATATTTAACAATTTTTATGTACTTTACTCAGATTTTTCTTTATTATAAAAGGATTAGAAAAGATAGTTATAAGATTAGAATATGGAAGGAAATGTGATGAACTCTTATTTAGATGAAAAAAAAGCAGTAGTTAGCAAACTAGCGAATATGGGGATAAATATCACGCCTAAAATCCTAGATTTTGTGATGAAATTTGAAAGTCCTTCAGAAAAAGTGAATTCTATTATAATTGAAGCAAGTTTTAATCCAAAGTTTGAAAATCATCTTACTTATGAAATTATGCAATCAATATCAGAAAAGGAAATTCAAAAAGCATTAGAAAGACATGTCAACGATAGCATTAAAGTCAAAGAAAAAATCCATAAGAGTAAAAAAAGAATATCTACTAAAAATCCAACAAACATTGAATTAAAAAAAGTCGATGATATAAAAATCAGTGAAACATTGGGATTTAATACAGTTAAGACTCAATCTGAGCTCCAAGGAATTTCCAATAATACAGGAGCATAAAGGAAAGAAAGTCACAATAGGAATACTTCGAATCGTAATAAGCCTTG
>JBHLMB010000323.1:3186-4362 GCA_048938565.1 Promethearchaeota archaeon
TTCCAATAATACAGATCCTATTGGTGCGAATTCAGGAAGAAAACAAAAAGCAAAGTATTTTGGAGCTACCAAGCCAAAAATTGAGTTTAAACCAATCGCAAGAGATTACGATTTTGATTATAGAATAGTTAAAGATCCAACTGGAAAGATTCATTCAAGTGGAGAATACGATGAATTCTATAATTTAACTTTAGATAAATTTGAAAAACTTAATAGATTAATAAAAAAAAGACCAGAAGCGATATCATCTACAACAATTACTAATGTATTGAGAAACACCAAGGACCAACAAATTTCTATCACAGGGCTTGTAAACGAGTTCCGAGAAACAAAAAAAGGAAATTGGTTCTTAACCTTAGAAGACAATACTGGAACAATTAATGTCATTCTGAGGAAAGATAACGACGATCCTGAGAACCGAAAGATAATAGAACGATTAATTCAAGACCAAATGGTTTTAATTGAAGGTATATACAACCCGGGGAATCAAAATAACAATGGAATCATATTTGCCGATGTGATTCGAAAAATCGATATACCAAATAATTTTGAACCAAAGTATTCTTCAGATCCATTGTCTATTGCGTTTATTTCCGATTTACATATAGGGAGCAAGGAATTTGAACAAAAATTATGGGATAGATTTATTGATTTTCTCAACGGAAACATTGATGATCAAAATTTACGCACTATAGCCGGAAAAATAAAGTACATTATTATTAACGGTGATTTAGTAGATGGAATCGGAATTTACCCTCAACAAGAGAATGATCTTGTTATTAAAGATATTTACAAGCAGTTTAAGAAAGCTTCTAATCTCCTATCTCAAATTCCCGACTATATACAAATTTTTTTCAGTTCTGGAAACCACGATCCTGTTAGAAACGCAATTCCACGACCAGCAGTTTCAAAAAAATATGCCCAAGATCTTATTGACATCGGCATCAAGTGTGTAGGAAATCCCTCTATCATTCAAACCCATAATGTATCTACTCTTGCTTATCATGGAGATAGTATGCTTGATATGAATTTATTAGTTTCTGGTTTAGAAAATGAAAAACCAACGGAAACAATGAAAGAGTTCCTGATTTGTAGGCATTTAGCACCAGTTTTTGGGAAAAGAACGCAAATCGCTCCTACAAGCAAGGATTGGCTTGTTATCGATAAAATTCCAGA
>JBHLMB010000324.1:0-4341 GCA_048938565.1 Promethearchaeota archaeon
GTAAAATCGGGGGCAAAATCCAGAACGCTAATCTCTCTTGGGCTATAGCCTGATTCAATTAAGTATTGGAGAAACATCGCAGTTTCCTTAGTTTTACCTGTGTTTGAATCCCCATATAGAACTGTGTGATGGTTGATATATCTATCAAAATCCTTCTTTTCTTCAAGAGACATGTAAGTTATTTTATACCTCTTTCAATCGAATAATCTTCGTGAGTAATACCTGCTTTTTTCAATATATTGAGTACCAAGAATCCAATTATGCTACCAGGTACGCTTGATAAGGCAAATAAGCTCCAATTAATAATTAGCCCACTCATTAATGAACCCGTAGGTGCAATGTAGTATGCAATAGTACCTCCAATAAAGACAGTTCCCAACGGCTCTAATAGCGCAGAATATATTATATATTTTGACCTTTGTATCTTTTTCAATATCATTGCTACTAATCCCACCACAAAAGCACCAGATATACCCCCATGAAAGGCGTGAATTGTCCCTATTGAAAATGAGAATCTTAAGAGAGCAATACTCGTTGCAACAAAAATGGAATAATATACACCAAGCAATACTCCAGCAACAGAGTTAATGAGGTGGACATAGGGATTTATTTTAAATCCAATTATTATGAAATATGCAAATACATTTATGAAACTTAAAACTAATCCAAAGGCAATGAATATGGAAGAAAGCGCAATCTTTTTTGATAATATTGTAGAATTTTTTGTTATGTGCTCTGTTTCGTTCATTTAAAATCATATAAGTCTTCTTAGTTATAATTGATTTGAAGGAATAGCATATTTTTTTTAAGAATTAATGTAATTTTTGCACCAAATCCCTATTATCTGCTTACTCTTTTTATTTAACAAATTTTATATTGCTTTCTCTTAATGATATGAAATGCCTTACCGAAGAGATTTTGCAGAAAAAAGGTCCTGGGATTATATAGACACATCTTACCATATTGATATTCAAAAGACATCGAATTATGATTTATTAAATAAAGGTTTTTATAGGGTTTTGATGTTAGGATACATAAGAAAAATTTCAATCTATGTTAAGTTAAAGATGATAAAAGATACATTTACACTCATAATAGGAGGGAAAGCAGGAGAAGGCGTAAAGAAAGCCGGCTCAGTTGCATCACGTTTTTTCTCAAAGATAGGACGGTATGTTTTTCAAATGGATGATTATATGAGTTTGATTAGAGGAGGACATAATTTTTCTGTAGTAAGTACCTCAAAAACACCAATTACCAGCCAATACAAACGAGCAAATTTGATCGTGTGTTTTGATAAACGCAGTTTTGACAAACACCACGAGAATCTTGCCAAAGGTGGATTGTTATTTTACAATTCCGATGAAAAAGGACAAATGAAAGGAATTGGTATTCCTTTATCTACTCTCGCAAGTTCTCAACCATTAGGGAATTTAATGTTTGGAGTAGGGGCTATTGCAATTATCATGGCCGTTCTTGGATACGACAAGAAGGATTTACACGAGCTTATTGATTCAGAATATCCAAAAAGCGAAAATAACATTAATTTTTCTAGCATTATCTATGATTTGATTAAAGAGAAATTAGGGAAGGAGATAAACATTGAAAAAGGAGAGAACAGTTTACCTATCGTTTTTGGTAACCAAGCAATCGCTTTAGGAGCATTAGCTGCTGGCCTGAATATGTATTTTGCTTACCCCATGACGCCCGCATCATCTATATTGCATTATTTAGCGTCACAAGCGGAAAAGTTTGGAGTGTGTGTTGTACATCCTGAAAGTGAAATTGCCGTGATGAACATGGCCGTTGGTTCCACCTTTGCAGGAGCAAGAACGATGATCGGAACGAGTGGGGGTGGATTTGCGTTGATGGTTGAAGGATTCTCCTTGGCAGGCATAGTGGAATCGCCAGTTTTAACTGTCTTATCAATGAGGCCAGGTCCTGCAACGGGAGTACCAACATATACAGAACAAGGTGATCTCAATTTTGCACTAAGCGCAGGGCATGGGGACTTTTTGCGAATTGTGTGTTCTCCTGGAAGTATAGAAGAGGCTTTTTACTTGACTGCTGAAGCATTGGACCTCGTTTGGCGGTTTCAAACTCCAGGGATAATTCTCACGGAAAAACACTTATCAGAGAGTAGCATGACAGTCGACATTCGACCTGAAAAATGTCGTTGGTCTTTAATTCCTACTCAAAAGCAGAATGCTTACAAGCGCTATGCTGATACAGAAGAAGGCATTTCTCCCTTGATGTTTCCTCCCTCTTCAGAAATAATTAAATGGAACAGCTGTGAACACGACGATAAGGGAATCTCAACCGAGGAGCCGTTCTGGATTTCAAAAATGCACGATAAAAGGTTCAAAAAAACAACAACTCTAATTTCTCATATGAAAACTATGAAGACCGTAAATATTTTTGAAGGTAATGCGCCCTTAAATGTTTTTTGCTACGGTTCTACAACGATGAGCGTTCTTGAAGCTCTAAAATACGAGAAATTAAAACCCACTATCGTCCAACCAATATATCTCAATCCATTACCTATTTGGGAACTAGCGCGATTTCAAAATCAGAAAAATGTGGTAGTCGAATTAAGTTCTACCGAACAATTTACCAATTTATTGAAAGAAAAAATAGGATTAGCCGTTGAGAGAGTAATAAAAAAATATGATGGTAGACCTTTTGATCCAATAGATTTAAAACTCAAGATTATGGAGGTACTTTAAATGCAAGATTTAGGGACCAGCGCAGAAAATACCTGGTGTCCAGGGTGTGGAAATTTTGGAATTCTTGCTGCGGTAAAAAAAGCAATCCTAATGTTAGAAGAACAAGGAATATCGAGAGATAAGATTGTTATGACATCTGGTATTGGTTGTAGTGGAAAAATATTTGATTACTTGAACCTTAGCGGTATCTATTCGCTACACGGAAGGGATATGGCCACAGTCCAAGGTATAAAGCTTGCTAATCCCGATCTCAAGGTAGTTTCTTTTTCAGGCGACGGCAACGGTATGGGTGAAGGTTTAGCGCATGTTTTATTTGCCGCAAAACGAAACGCAGATATTACGATTGTAATGCACCATAATGAGGTATATGCGTTAACTACGGGGCAATACACGCCCTTGACAAAGAAAGGATGGAAGGGCCCATCTACTCCTAATGGTAGCGTGGAAGATCCATACAATGCTTTATCATTATTACTGGAGGCTGGAGCGACATTCTTGGCTCGATCCTATTCTGGAAAAGTCAATCACCTTGCCAATATTATCGTACAAGCGATCCTACACGAGGGATTTTCTTTCGTGGATGTTTTACAGCCTTGCGTGAGTTGGAATAATACTTGGGAGCTTTATAACGACATTACTTATGAACTTACGGAAAATCCTAAAACATTCGAAGAAGCTTATCAAATCGTTAAAAAAAACGATCGATTGCCAATTGGCGTGTTTTGGAAGAAACGAAAACCCGTATTTCACGATCAACTATATGGAAATTTTAATCCAATTAAACATAGTTTATCTAAAGAGAAAAGAATAGAATATATAAAAACAATTTTAAACCAAAGAAAACAATAGTATCATAAATTTTTATTTTACAAAAGAGAAATATAAAAACAATTTTTTTTTTGTTATTTTTGAATATAATATTTTATCATATTTATTTTTGATTGGGGAAACTTATGGTAATTACGCCTCCACCGACTAAGTATGCTCCTGCTGAAAGGGCTTCAAAGGAAGAGTTGAGAAAACAAGTTAAAATATTTAAAAAAAATGATATACTTAATAAGTTTTTAAAAACCATTCCTTCTGTTTTTGTCATTGTTAATAAATATAGACAGGTTGTGTATATGAATGAGGGCGCTTTAGACTTCTCAGGTATGAAAGACTTTTTATCCGTCATTGGAAAGCGCCCTGGTGAGATGTTTGGTTGCATTCATCACGCAGAGGAAGAAGGAGGGTGTGGAACCTCAGAATCTTGTACTTATTGTGGGGCCCTTAATGTCGTGCTCGAAAGCCAGAAAGGAAAGCCTTCTGTTGATGATTGTCGCTTGACTTGTGAACCAGATCAACGATCGTTTGATTTACGTATCTGGGCTTATCCAC
This sequence comes from Promethearchaeota archaeon, assembly GCA_048938565.1. Taxonomy (GTDB): domain Archaea; phylum Asgardarchaeota; class Lokiarchaeia; order Sigyniarchaeales; family SOKP01; genus FT1-020. The sequence goes on from JBHLMB010000324.1 coordinate 4,101, forward strand.
TTGAAGTTGAGGGTGAATTATTTACATCGATAGTTATACAAGATATTAAAGATGAAAAGAGAAAGGAAATTTACGAAAAAGTATTTTTTCACGATATCATAAACACTATTAGCGGTTTGACCTCAATCCTCCAAATCATACGAGAATTTCCAGACAAGGTAAACACTGAAGAATATTTAGATAAGATCGATTATTACACGAGAAATATTTTTGAAGAAGTTGAATTTCACAGAATTCTTAC
>JBHLMB010000004.1:0-14961 GCA_048938565.1 Promethearchaeota archaeon
TATATATTAAAAAAAATTCAAAAATTGAAAAATATACAACAATAATTACTATTCAAACCTGAGATTCTTTAAGGCAGGTGATAACAATGATGGATTTCTAAAAATATTGTAGAAATCTTGTGAATTTAAAGTACCAACGCTGAGTAGGGAGTGTTTATTTAAAATACTCTTTAATTCCTTGTATAGCTCAATAAAAATTGATTCATCTTTCCAAACTAATCCATTTACTCCAACACTGTATTGCTTTTTATTTCCTTTGAAATCACTGGGAATAATTCCGCCAAGAATGTCAAAAATAAAGTCGCAAAATTCCCCGCCTAAATAACTATTTGGTTCCGATGGAGCTATATTATCAACCACTCTCACAACAAAACCTGCCCTTTTTACAAGTAATAGTCCCAAAAACTCGGGAATCAGTCGCTCAAACGAACTTAAATCGTTAGGATCTACTACAAAACCATATTTATTTATCATTCGACTCCCCTCAGGCATCCATTCTTTTAAATCACCTTGTAAGGATTTTAATCTGAATTCCAACCCTTCATAATAGTTTTCGGCTTTAGCATACCACCAACTATCTACTCTGGGAACGAATGGATATAAAATAATTTTTCTTCCCCCGTTATTATCTAATTTATCAGCCATCCTTTGAATAAAATTAATGACATCAATGATCAAATCTTGTAAATAATTTAAATTTCTTATTGCAATTTGTTCAGCTGTATTAGATAATTGAATTCTTGATAAGGGAAGTGCAAATCGCTCGACATATGGAGCGAAATAAGTATCAAAGATCTTTTTATCTAATATTAAATTCGCTTCTTGTAATCCCAAATCAAGATTTAAGCGATATGTTCCACGAGCACCTAACCACATATATAAAGCGGATCGATAATTTTTTGCCTTTCCTCCATTTGAAGTACCAAGCAGAGAGGTCAACTCCCTCATAATATAAGCATATTCTGCACGCGAATATAATCGAGTAAATATAACTCGATACAATTGCTTAAATAATATGCTCTCTATTTCAATGCTTTCCTCCTCAACAAAGGAATTCTCTAGTATCCCCGTGCTGAATATAAAATATGACAATAATTGGTTGTGATCCTTGATTTCGGAGGATTTTATATGCGAAGATTCAATATATTGTGGAGCCCATAATTTATTTGAAACCCCCTCAATTTTTGTATTAGATCTCATAATTGTATATTCACTTAAAAATTCATTTAAATAATAACTCCTTAAAATATGAGGTGATGAGATGAATGCATCGTCATGTGGATATAGCTTAGTATATCCTCTCACAAGTCCTGTTGATCTATCTGTATATAGTGTAAAATCTATTAATCGAGATTTTTTTACTGCTTGCAGCTGTCTAGCCCAAGTATGTGAGACAAAGTTAACATGACCGTATTTTGGAAATATATTTCCCCTATACATTTCCAAGAATCCAAACCTCCCTAAAATGAAAGATAATATCTCAACAAGATCGCTTATTATCGATATATCTTCTTCTGAATAGTCGATCCCCTCGCTAAATCCCTCTTCCCCGTATCTTTCTAATAATATGTTATTGCCCTCGTTATCAAATAAAGCCCGGTGAATTCTTGCTTCGATCTCATTATTCAAGTCGAAATCGCCTGATCGAAAATTTTGTAATAATTTAAACCAATTTGAGAACATTTCCTTATCTGTTGTCCCTGCAAAAGTAATAAAATAAATATTATATTTTGACCTCCTATCATTTGTTAAACCAATTGAAAATAACTCGTATACGAAATTATCCTGATCCCATTTGACTGCGTCAATACCAGGAAACACGCCGGGAATGGGTTTTGATAATAATTTCCTCACGATTTTGTCAAAAGAATCGAGCCCAATGCCATCGTTTATCTTTTTTAACAGATCATCTCCAATGGGTAAATAAATTGGTGCTTCTTTTACCATCATTCTTAAATTTACTAAATCCTTAACAGACTCAAAAAACTCCCTTGCTTCAACAGCCTCTTGGCTTTCGGGATCGTAATCGGGATTTAAAAATCGGTTCGGATCGACTTTTGTCCTGTATCCCGTGGAGCCCTTGAAGTGGTCGTCGAATGGAGCGACGCTAACGACCTGGTCTCGAACTTCTTGAAGGAGCGCAACGAATCTCGTGCCTAAGGAATATGAGATCGTGCGATAATAGTCGAGCGAGACCACGGGCACGGTACTTCCCTGCCACGTTGAATATTCTTGGGTCAAGACCGTCCTGTCCCTGTACGCTTCAAACCACGATTCGCCTTGGTCGATTAGCCTGCCATCGACCAGCTTGAACCGCCCCTCGAGTTTCTTGCCGTTGGGAGCATTCAAGGGCACGCATCGATGAACTATGTTGGTTGACGCGTCGTAGTAGCCTTCCTGAACGTCACCATTAATCACTTCTTCGCTTATAAAGAAATAAAGGCACTTGATATATCGATCTTTGCTTGTTGTATTTTAAGCAAGAAAACGGTAACTTTATTGCTTTAAATCATATTCGTTGCGGTTATCTTGTCGCTTAGGGTTATCCATTTATTCACTTGCACAAGAGTGAAAAAGCGCGTGGAAAAGAAAAATGCATTTGGATCGTGTTAAAATTGTCAATATTTAAATATTTTTTATTACTAGTTTTGAAAAGAAGTAAGACAAAGATAAGAACTCTAAGAAATGTGAAATAGGTTTGAGTGAAGATAAGAAGGATATTGGTGAAACTTTAAAAAAAAATCTCAGTTCCATTCAAAATAAAATAGTAGCCCTTTTACTTCAGCAGGGCTCATTGACAGAAATAGAAATAGAAAGACAGTTAAAAAGTTCAAGAACTGAAATAACTTACAATTTGATGGAATTAGAAAGAAGTGATATTGTAAAACGTGGAGTGAATTTCGAAATTTACAAAAGATCAAAAAAAGACAGGAAAGGAATACCTCTCGTTTGTTGGAGTTTGACAGAAAAAACTAATTCTTATTATGAAAATTTAATTGCTGAATCATTCGGAATGTTTTTTGAACTTTCTATACCAAAATCATACTCTTTTGATGGAACTTTTGTGGATTTTATATCGTATATAAATCTTAAGAATCTAAAAAAAAAACGTAGCAAATCACTGTTAATATTCATCCTCAGTTTGATTTCCCTAATGACTATTTTAACAATTTTTATAGGTGTAATGCTGTGAAAATAACAATCAAGAAAACAAAAAATGAGAAAATAAAAAATGAGAAAGAATGCTCTAATTGTGCATTTTATAAAAATGGAATGTGTTATATCAAGGTGAAAGAACCAAATAAAACATGCTTGCATTTTAGAAGAAAAAAACCCACGAATATTTCTATTAGAGAAAGAACTGAACTTTATACAAGTAAATATAGAAGAATCTATCTCGGTTATTCCCTATTTTTCAACATTATTTCATTTCCATTGAGTATTGCGTCGTTAATCATTCATTTCTTTTGATCTAATGAATTAATTTTCTAACGAGGCAAGTGCGCCCTCGATGATTTCGGCAAGCGACGATTCCTGGCCTTCGAGTAGTTTTATGGCTTCCTTGAAGCGCTTTAAGGCGGTTGTAAGGCTTCCGAACTCTTGGTGAGCGAATCCAGCGCCCGCAAGGGCCATCGCCTTTCCTTCCTCGTCCCCTAATTTCTCGTACGCCTCGAAGCACTTGCGATACCACGAGACGGCTCCGTCTAAGTCCTCCATTTCTTTCGACGATTCTGCTGCGTTGTACGATACCTTGGCCGCTTCTTGGAAGTTTTCGACCAGTTCAAACGCTTCGATTCCTTTTTCGTAATACTTCACAGCTTTAGTAAAGTTGCCGGTCGCATCGTGCGAAAGGGCCGCGTTGCAGAAATTTTTTGCCATTTCCTCGTGGTCTCCGTTCCGCTCGTAAATGGCTGCTGCTTTCAAGTAACTCTCTATTGCCTCCCTTGGTGCTCCTTTTTCGGAAAAGAGGTTGCCAAGAAAGTTGAGGTCCTGCGCTTTTAACAAGTCCGCGCACGACACTTCCTCGAGTTCCAGCACTTCCTCGCAAGCTCTCACGGCCCCTTCGAAGTCCCCTTTCTTGCGCAGGAGCGTGGCTCGATCGCGTAACTCTTCGATTCTTTCGAAAGGGTTCGTGGAAATGCCGTTATCGGGAAGGAGGTTGCATACTTGCGCGAAGTTCAGGTAAAATTGGGCCGGAGCGCCGTTTTCAGCCGCCCATTTTGCGAGAAGGGGACGCGCCGAGAACTTGCGGAGATTTTCGAAGTATCTCCGTGGCGCGTGCTTGAGAACGCCCGTTCTTGCAAGGTCGATGTTATTTAACACATCGTCGAAGAAACGAAAAAATTCGCTTGGAGCGCCGCGCAATACCCCCCAACTGGCAAGCCCCAATCGGTCCTCCGAATCAAGCTCACACGAGAAAAAGTCCAGCGGTGCCCGATGCTCTAAGCCCCAGGTTAACAAGCCGTTGTCGGGAAGTCCAAGCAGCGGGGCAACTTCCTCGAGGACCTCTTTCGGAAGGAAACCGGTATATCCTTGATCAACGAGGTATCGCAGGATTTCCCCGTTTTCCTCGAACGCGCACCGAATGATCTCGTTCGTAAACGCCGCGAACGGTCGAACCAATCCCGTTCCCGCCAATCTTTCCAAGAGCTCGAGCCTCCTGTGAACGCACAGGACCATGATGGATTCGTAGTTAAAGTCGCTCAAGAGCGTTTCCAATTCGCTTGCGTCGAACGCTTCGAGGTATCCTTCCTCGACCAGGTACGCAACCACGGAAGCGTTCCCGCTCAAGAACCTCAAGGCAACCTCTTCCTTGAACGCCTTCCTCGCCGTGCCGTCTCCTGCCCGCACGAGTTCCCTTAACAAGGGGAACGCCAAGCTTCGATGAAGCAAGCGCGTGTCGTAGCGATTTTCCGCCCACGCTTGGAGGTTGCTACAGTGCCCCCAGAACTCTTGCTCGGGAGCGATGTCCAATTCCTTAAACTCCTCCGAGCGATCGATCTCTTCCAGGTCGTCAATGGATCGAATCTCGTCGTACTCCTTAACATCGCTTATCGGAATGGTAAACGCAAGGTACTTGCATTGGTCAAACAAGTTGCCGTTCACGTACACGTTGGAGCGCCCTTGTTCGAGCTTGAGCGTTATGTAGTGGTTTACCTTGAATTCCTTCGTTGCCACTTCGAAATTCGCCTCCATCACGCGAGGTGTTGCGACCGCACGAAATTGTCGACGTTCTCGTGCGCCGAAAGGTCGCTTTCCTGGTAGGTAACGACTTTATCGGGTTTCAAGAGGTACGCCCGCACCACATCTTGCTTGTGAACCTGCTCGAACGATTTTTTCCACTTGCCGTCCTTGAAAGCGCGGTTTTCCACCACGAGCCACTCGTCTAGCGGGCAATACAGCGAGTTACTCGATACAAGACCCGTAATGGTCATTTTTTTATGAGAAGCATAATCAATGAATTCCACGCGACAGGCCATTTTTTTATCGTTATTTTCAAGCATCACACGGAATGTTGCATCCCATGTTTAAAAACAAAAAAGCTTTTTTTCTTTCATTTAATCCATTTTTCAACCCATCACTATTTGCATACACAGTCATTTTACTGACTAAAAAAGGTTGAAAAATGGATTTGAAACATTTTCAGAATGCAGCGAAGCTGCATTTTTTGTTTAAATAAAAGCAACTGATGAAATAGTAACGGTCGAGGCATATTTCCGATCGCGTCCCCAACAATGTGTTAGATGGCACGTTTTAAGACCTCCCCTCTTATATCGCCCCCTTCTTTTCTTACCCGTGGCGGCGGCAACGGCCTCGTTGTTTTATCTTTTTCTCCCCTTTTTGATTATAAAATATTACAATGCAATCAGAGTCAGATTCAATTAGAATGTCTCTCTTTAGGATTGGAGCGTAATTTCTTGTATTTTTGGTATTTACTAGCACGTATATTATTTTCTTTTAGAAGTTGAACATATGAAGTGAAGTCAAGATAATCAATGTCAATTAAGAGTTTCTGAGAAATTTTTAATTGTTTCTTTATTTCATTGATTTTCTCTTTATTGGGAAATCCTTCAAGAGATATTATGGTTAAATGAAATTTGGGAAGAATTTGATTCATTTTTTTGTTTTCCATTATCAATTGATCCGCAAGGATGCTTGTTTTAGAAAAAAAACACGATAATTTTTTCACCATTTTTTTTTTCTTTTGACAAGTACATTCACCTATTAGATAATAATTTTGAAATTTACTGGTGGTTTTCACGCCAAACACATCAATTTCTGTAGTCTTGGTCTGCTTATTTTTTAGACGAGTTAGAAAGGGCAGGGTGGACGCAGTATCAAAGGTTACGTTGCTCGTTCACAGTCGCAGAAGATGCGTGGAACGCCTGGAAGCCGTATCCAGGGATGAAATATCTCGCCTGGACGAGGGATCTCGATATGTTTTATTTTTATTTCAAGTGATCTCCAGTCACATGAAGAATGATGAAACTTTTTCTTCCTAAAAAAAAGCATAGCGCGCGAATTGGTGCCAGCGAGAGAGGGTAAAAGCTCGCCTAAAAAACTTAAAAGGATTGCTAAAAAAAGGGATCGGTTTGTCAATTTTTTCGTTCTATTAGTTTCCGTCTCAATTGGCGTTTTTTCTCTCTTGAATCGTTAATAAAGTGCCTTGATTGCGTGATTCAGGAATCTTTCTTACTCTCGTCATTTAAATGCTCGCTCTCAATGATAATATTAACCAATACAATGAAATAAATAAAATGAAAGGAATTGATAAAATATCGTGAAAACCAAATTAAAAGACGCGTCGAGAATTTCGAATAAACACGAAATAAAAGAAAACGTGAAATCCAAGGAGGCGACGTGGATTGAATAGAGCGCTTATTATCAAGCAAGATTTGCTATTTATCATTAGTATCATGAGTTTTCAAGATTTTAGTAGTGTAAACTTTAATAAGAAAAAAAAAATACATTAATTGGCGTGCTTTAGAATTTATTCATGTGCCACTTCTGGATGTTCATGACGAATTCTAAAGCGCTCCGCAATTAATTTAGTTTAATGATTTAATTTCGATTTAATTACCTGGGTCGTCGCCTACATTAATGTTAGTAGGGGGTTTCTTGCCAATCTTTACTTTGAGCAAGCCATTTTGCATCATTGATTTGATATCGTCCTTGTTGGCGTCAGGGGGTAGCGGAATGTCGAGATTTACATCGACAAATGAAAAAAATTTCCTCTTAAAGAGCTGCTCCTCCTCTTTTTTCTCTTCAGCGTCTTCAGGTGTCTTTGGTTTTCCTGCTGAAACATTCAGCGTGTCGTTTATCAAAGAAACTTTAATGTCTTCTTTCTTACGCCCCGCTAGTGGAACCTGTATCAAATAATTGTCGCCCTTATCTTCCAAGTTGTATGGAACCCATCCTTCGCAAACCTTCGAGAAACCTCGCATAAAACGATGAGCCATTTGACCGAAATGTTTCATATCTTTATTTGAAAAGGAACCGCAAAAATCCGCCATCATTCCAGGGTGAAATCCTTTTCCGTGAAATGTTCCATAATGAGGTCCACATTTAGAAGTTCCATAAAATCCTTCTTTACACATGTTTTTTTTCTCTTTTCCTTATATTTTTTGTTTTGTGTGATTTATATCAATAGTTTTTTTCATTATCTTAGAAATTTTCAAAATCATCGTCGTCTACAATTTCTATGGGTTTTGCTTTCTCTCGCCTGCCTTTCTTTAATTCTTCCAGAATAGTTTCGTGCTTTTCGATTTTAGAATCCAAGTCCTTGATCTTGTTCGCAAACCTGTCCCTTGCTTTTTTTAACCGCATTAGCAAGGTTTGTACTCGTTCGATGTTTTCTAAAGAATAATTCTGTTCGTCTATTGTTGTTTCTTCAGGAGCATCACGGGAAGGCCAACCACAAAAGCAATCGTCAACGCTCACGCTCGTGGGCATGGCCTTCATGACCGTTTTCATGTAATCTCCCAGCGTATCAATCGAATGTCTTAAGTTGATTTCGATCAAGTCCTTTACTTTTTCGATACCCTGCTTGTTGACGCTATATAATTTCTTTTGCCGGTTGTTTTCCACGGTTTCTTCGACATCAAGATATCCTTTTTCGACTAACCTGTTCAACAAGGGATATATTGTACCTGCAGAAGCCTTCCACATTCCTCGGAATTTGGCGTTGATCTTCTGACTAATGTCGTACCCTGAAATTCCAGGATTATTCTTGATCATCGAAAGTACTAATATGTCTAAACCCGAAAGGCCGGTTCCTTGGTGCCCGTGAAATCTCTTTCCAAAAAACATTTGTTCATCACTATTTAATCAAGTTAGATCTAGAGTTAATTTTGTATTTCTTTTAAGCGTGTTCCTGATTTTTTTTATCTTGTTGATCTTTTTCAGGTGCTCCTCGATGGGGATAAAATCCGCAAGTCCAAGAATATCAATAGCTCGAGCGTACTCTTCCAATAATTCCTCCACATAATGCTTGTCAATTGTTATCGTGCTACTATTCAACTCATGTATCCTCTTTGTTTCTTTTTTTGAAAACTTGATAAGAATGATATCAATTTATTTTGCGATATATCATAAATCGAACATCATAATTAATTAATATTAACCTTCATATATAAATATATCGTAAATCGAACATCACAATTTATGAATAAACTCTCGTATTAGACTATTACTAATCGAAATATTACAAGCAAGAACATAAAATTACCTGTAAAAGGCTTGAAAATAGGATAATTAAGAAAAAATTGTAGAAACTCTAATTCCCTTTTCCTTCAATTTTTCTAATATTAATTTAGCACTTGAATCTAATGGATTTCGTGCTATCTTCAATTCTTCCAATGAAGGCATTTCAATCAGGGATTCAGGAAGACTCGTCAATCTATTATGACCTAAATTGATAAATCTAAGTGATTTAAGGTCACCAATTGACTCCGGAAGACTCGTCAACTGATTTTTCCTTAAATTTAAATATCGGAGCGATTGAAGGCAATTAATGGACTCTGGGAGGATTGCTAACTTGTTATAATTCAAATAAAGATGTGTCAAAGAAGCGAGGTTGACACAGAATTCTGGAAACGATGACAACCTGGTGTTCCCAATATCAAGATATGTCAATGATTCAAGATTCACCATTGATTCCGGGAAAGTCGATATTTTATTACCGTTTAACATTAATGTATCTAACAAGGAGAGATTTCCTATCGACTCTGGGAGTGCTGTCAACTGGTTACTGCCCAAAAATAAATTCTTGAGATTTCTTAAGCTACCAATGGAATCTGTAAGATATGTTAGTTGATTACTAGATAAAAGTAATTCGTTGAGAGTCTTGAGCTTTACGATGGCCTCTGGAATAATAAGTAACTTGTTATTAATCAAGTTTAGTTTTCGAAGCGATGCAAGTCTCGTAATAGGCTCTGGAAGGATTTTTAACTGATTATCTTGCAAGTTTAGAATTTGAAGTGATTCAAGGTTAGCAAACGAATCCGGCAGATTCGTTAAATTATTAGCTCTTAAAGATAAACTTTCAAGTGATTTTAAATTGCCAATGGATTCGGGGAGACTCGTCAATTGATTATTGTATAATTCTAATTCTTTAAGCGGTGTTAGGTTTCCTATTGACTCTTGGAGGGTCGTCAACTGGTTAGATCTTAAATCTATTTTATGGAGAGATTTCAGTTTGAATAATCCTTTTATTTCAGATAAGTCTTTAATGTTCTTATTGCTCAAATATAAAGAATCAATAACAGGAATTTTCTCTCCTTTACATTCAATCCATTCCTTTTTTAACGATTTTAATTTTTCCGGAATGAGTCGAAATGTATATTCGCTTTTGAAACTTATTTCTCCTCGATTGTAGATTTTTATTTTCTCCTCGATTAATTCCAAGTCTAACTTATCACAGATATTTTTTAGGTCCGCCATTGTCCGCCCTGATAAAGTAATATCTACTATCTTTATTTGCGAATAATCCCCTTGATCAACACCAATAATCTCTCCTTCTTGCCAATATAATCGCATTAATAAATGATCAAATATGAGAGGATACTTGTTTTTTATTTTTTCCTCGATCGAAGCATCAATAGAATTAAATGCGCTATAAGGCGAATTTTCCAAGACTAAAGAATGGATTGAAAATTTTAAAAAATCATTACATATAATTCCAGAATCGCGCCATTCTTGGTCGTGAGCGTCGTCGCAAACATAAATTTTGGGATTATCTTCGGTAGAATTTTCTTTCAAAAAACCGTATACCGCGAAACCATCATTATAATCGGCTATCGTGATAATATCGCTCGAATATAACACTTTTTCCTTGTCGTATTGTGCATCGGGCTCACATCCATAATATTCTTGAAAATCTAATAATTCTAATTCTTGAGGGGAGTAAATATACCAATGTTCAGAACCATCGTATTCTTTTCCTATAGTTAAATAAAACTCCCTTAAAGCGCGAGGCAAGGGCATTCCGAGTTTCTTCTCGCATTCTCGTATTTCCTCTTCCATAAATCCGTCGTCGGGAGTGGGTTCCCTCACAAGTCTTGAAACTAATTTCATGTATTCTTCGCCGTAATTGGTCATGAATTTTCCATCTCCTGATTTTTTCTTCCTCTTATTGTTTACAATCCTTTCTTAAATTTAAAGATTGCAGGGCAGAAATAAATTCGTTAGAATGATAAATGTAGAATCTCTCTTCTGTTATAAATGTCAACACCCCTCTTCTTCAATTTTTTTAATATTAAATTAGAATTTGAATCCAATTTATTATTTGAAATGGATAAACTAGATAACCACCTTATTTTTAATAAGGATTTGGGGAGATTCATCAACTTGTTATGAGATAAATCTAAATAACGGAGCTTTCTTAATTTACTGAATGATTCTGGAAGATTTATTAATAAATTGTTCCTTAGATTTAAGGTTCGGACCGATTTTAGTTTACCGATGAGCTCCGGAAGGATTTCTATCCTGTTATGATATAAATAAAGAGAAGTGAGAGATTCTAATTCAGAAATGGATTCTGGAATTCTCGTTAGCTGGTTACGACCTAAATTTAAATAACGAAGCTTTTTTAAGTTGTTGAATGATTCTGGAAAAGTTTTAAGTTGATTAGATTCTAAATCTAGCTTTTTGAGTGAAATTAATTTATTAATTGACTCCGGAAGTTTTAATAGCTTATTAGAATCCAATTCAAGAGTTTCAAGAGATGTTAGATCGCCGAGCGATTCTGGAAGTCTCGTTAACTGGTTGCCTCTCAAATCTAAGCTATGGATGGATTTCATTTCTAACAATCCTTTTATTTCGGATAAGTCTTTAATGTTATAATAGCTAAGATTTAAAGTATTATTAACAACAGGAATTAATTCTCCTCGATATTTGACCCATTCTTTTTCAAATGATTCTATTTTTCTCGTAATGAGTCGAAAACTATAATGGCGTTCTATACTAAATTCTTCTTCATTAAATATCCTTGTTTTTCGTTCAATTAATTCCAAGTCAAATTGATGGCAGATTTCTTTCAGGTTTGCTATCGTTCTTCCCGATAAAGTGACAAATGCTTTTTTATCTTGTGCTTTCTTTTCAGAATAATCAACACGAATGTACTCTCCATCTTGAAAATATATCCTCGTGAATGAATGCTCAAAAATGAGAGGATATTTTTTTTTTATTTTTTGTTCGATCACTGCATCCACGGAACTCCGTGCGACATGAGGCGAATTATTCAAACTTATACAGATTGTAAACTTTATGAAATCGTGACACTTGAATCCAGAATCTATCCATCCAAAATCGTAATTTATACCATCTATATAAATTTTAGGATTTTCTTCGCTTGCGTTTTCTTCTGAAAAACCATACCAATAATTTTTTTTTTGAGAATCGGTTATTTCGACCATATTATCATTGTATTCACAATCGTAATCTTCTTCGAATGATACATCATGAGGGTAAGCAATACCCCAAGTATTAGGGCTCCTTAGTTTTCCAACGGTCAAATAGTACTCCCTTAAAGTGCGAGGCAAGGATAATCCTATTCTACTCTCGCACTCTCGAACCTCCTCTTCCGTAAATCCGTCTTCGGGAGTGGGTTCTCTTATAAGTCTTGAAACTAAGTTCATGTATTCTTCGCCGTAATTGGTCATTAATCTCTCCTCTCTAATGTAAGCAAATTATTCATTTATGATTTCTAAATGCTGTCTTTCGTTTTTTTTTTAAGTTCAATAATTCAATAAATATTTTATTCCATGGCTTTCTAATGTGGAAATAATTAAGAGTATATATAAATCCATCGGGGTAATTTTTGCAGTATCTTTATGATAAATCTATAAAAATATTTTTGATATTGGTCTAATTAGCAGTGATAAAACCAGAAGATAAAAATTTAGAGCGCTTAATAATGTTTTGTAAATAAACAACAGATTTTTCTTATTAAATTCTTTTCTAACACGCGATCTTCTTATAAACTATTACGAAAGGATATTTCTGATTAAGTTTTCATGTTGAAAACATGAAAAAATATAAAGCCCACGTGGATGGTCGTTCACGATCACGGCGATAATAACCGGATGGGACTCATCGCTAACGCCCTGGTGAACGATGATTTTAAGGATATAAATCGAATGCTTGGAACGGACGTTCAGGAAGGATATTACGATGTGTCAACTAACCTCGTCCATCGATGCGTGCCCTTGAACGCTCCCAACGGCAAGAAACTCGAGGGGCGGTTCAAGCTGGTCGATGGCAGGTTAATTGATCGGGGCGAAATATGGTTTGAAGCGTACAGGGACAGGATGGTCTTGACCCAAGAATATTCGAGATGGCAAGGAAGTACCGTGCCCGTGATCTCCCTTGAGTATTATCGCACGATCTCATATTCCTTAGGCACGAGATTCGTTGCGCTCCTTCAAGAAGTCAATGATGAGATCGTGAGCGTCGCTCCATTCGACGACCACTTCAAGGGCTCCACGAATTACAGGACAAGAATCGATCCGAACCGATTTTTGAATCCCGATTACGATCCCGAAAGCCAAGAGGCCGTCGAAGCAAGGGAATTTTTTGATTCAATTAAAGAATTAGCTGATTTGAGAATGGACGCAAAAAATGTTCCAATTTATTTGCCTATTAGCGAAAACATATTGAATAAAATAAATGACGGCATTGGATTTGATGATTTAGATCAAGTAATCAGTAAATTGTTATCGAAACCCATAGCTGGTGTTTTTCCTGGAATTGATGCGGTCAACTGGGATCAGGATAATTTCGTGTATGAATTGTTTTCAACGGGATTAAGCAATAGACAAGGAGCTAAATATTCAATTTCCCATATCACATTCAGAGGGACAACTGAAAAAGAAATGTTTTCTTGTTGGTTTGAAGTTTTAAACAATTTTGACTCGACCGATTTCGACTTGAATGACGATATTGATGCAAGGATTCACCGAGTCTTGTTTGATGAAAATGGAAACAATAAATTTTCTAATTATTTAAACGGTTTTAGCGCGGGAAACGATTATTCAGAGGAAGACTTAAATATCGTGAAGGATATCGTTGAAATACTGTCCTACATAATGGGAAGGTTTGGATTCTTGGAAATGTATCGGGGAAGAATATTTCTAAAATATGGCTGCGTTTCTTTTATTTCTAGACCCTGGGTCGAAGAATACAGAGTAATTAGCATTTTTAGAAAAATTAATTTTCACCTTTTTACTCATAGGTCTACAGGACTTGAATCTGGTTATACAGATCTTTATCCAGGAAGAAATTTGGACCAAAAATCTCTTGTTAGCATTAGAAGTTACCATATATTTGAATTTCTGACTGATTTTGAATTAATTAGTTCTAATTCGAAAATTTTAGGCGTTTCTAGTGAAATTTGGTCTCCTCAATATAAGAATCCAGTCACCTCATTTACTGATCGCAAGGAAATTGAATCATTGATTTCGCTTTATATATTTAGCAACGCCAGATACGACTTTGAATATTCAGAGAGAAAAGATCTCGACGCAAATAGCTTGTTATATAATAAATTACATCAAGCCATAATTCCAAAAATAAAATCTCGCTCAGAGTACGGATATGTAATGAGGGAATTAGGACATTCATTATTAACTGCAGCTTCAAAAAAAGGGAGAGAAAATAGAAGATTATTTTACGATTGGTTTGGTGCTCGCGGGAATTATCCCTTAGAATTTGTTATTGGTAGGCAAAATGCTAAAATAATATTTGATAAATCGGATTTTGATGCATATTTTGCTCCTTATATGGATTATTTGACAATTTCATTGTCAAGTTTAAAAATAGGAAAAGAAAATTCGGAAAATAGAATTATTCAAAATATAAATTTCATTCAAGATTTCATAATTGATTTATTAGATTTCATTAATAGAATGGCTCAGAGCATAGCTCAAAGAATAGGAGGATCAAAAATCGTGTTATATCCTTTTTCTCCTAACTCGGATGGTTGGGGTTATGAAAGTAAGGACGATTACTATGGTATAAAAGATGATCTCATAGAGATTCAAGGTGAAATAAAAGAATGGAGACCATATGAGGCTCGTAAATCCAGAGATATTGGATTTGTTTTTGATCCAAATAATCCTGATTCTTTTGAAGAACTATTGCCTGAATTTTTAGGTTTGCTTCTGATAAGGAAAGCAGGATTTGTTGTTCGAGCTGTTAATGATATATCACCCAATAATCCTAATAGTTTTATGGAAAACAGAGAATGTGCATTTTTATTTGATATTATTGGTGGTATATTACCAAATGATTTCAAGTATAGTAAAGATATCAAATCAATTGGTCCAGGTAAACACATAAATGGATTAATATGGAAAGATGAGCTTTTATTTTTAGGGCTTTATCAAGATCTAATGGATATATTAAATAAACATAAAATTTTATATATAGGGAGTATAAAATCCTTAAAATTTTATGATCTAT
>JBHLMB010000004.1:14971-17941 GCA_048938565.1 Promethearchaeota archaeon
CAAAATTCCTTATTATCACCTGCCTTGAGATATTTTGAGTTTTAAAAAGTTGAAATCTATATTTCAATTCTTATTGTTTTTGACATTTTATTTAGTAAAGTGAGATTTCGTTTGATATCGTTTCCCCTCATATCAAGCTTTATAAGAGTTTTTAAATTTGCAATTTGATGAGGAATTTCTCTGATTTTATTGTCTTTTAGAAGTATTTTTTTTATATTTTTTAATTGACATAATTCATTAGAAATTATTTCAAATTTATTTGAACTTAGATCTAAAAATTCAAGATTATTGAGCAAGGAAAAATCATTTGGTAGAGATGAAATATTGTTATTCTCAAGATATAGTTCTTCCAATTTCTTGAGTTTTCCAATCTCGTTTGGTAACAAAGTGATGTTATTTCCTTCTAAAAAAAGCCATTTTAAATTCCTCAAAAGGTTAATATTTTCTGCTAAATGTATTAAATTTCCACACCCATATATGTTTAATGCTTCTAAATATGGTAATTTGCTTAGTTCTTCAATACAATCTGAGAGTAGGGAATTATTAAGGACCTCGAGTTCGTGGAAAGTAATTGCCGTAATCTTGTTGTTGTATATTAAAAATTTTATGCTATTTTCTTCACTTGAAGAGGGAGTTATGACTTCGGTCGATATTTCGTGTTTAAAGTAAATTTTTTTTTCAGAAGCCTCGTTAAATAAATTTTCAATATTAATTAATGGGCGAACATTGAAATCGAGGTCAAAAACGCTCCAAAATTCTTCTCTCGTCAAGCGTTCAACATATCCTTCCTTATAAAGAAAGTATATGGTTGAATGATTTCCCTCCTTCATGCGTCTACAAATTTCCTCCTTAAATCTCGTTTCGTATTTTCGAGGATTTATTTCAGTGAGTTCTTTAAGTAATGGAAACGCAAGATTTGAATGAAGCAGCCGACTGTCGAAGTCGTGTTCTGCCCACGCTTGCAAGTTCGAGCAATGGCCCCAAAACTCTTCTTCTGGAGAAATAACGCCTTCTCCAAGATGTTCGTCGTGGAAGCTTTCAATATCGTCAATGGATTCAACTTTTTTTTTCGAAAGGTCTCCCAAGGAAGCGCTGATTATCAGGTGCGTGCATTGAAGGAATTTCTCATCGTTTACATAGATGATGGTCTTTCCATCTTCCAATCTAAGCGTTATCTCGTCGTTGACTTTAAATTCTCTTCGTGTCATCCTCAAGTAAAATAATCCTTACACGCATTTATATCTGACGAGTCCGAAGATTTTTCACGCGCTCGACTTGAGATTTGAAAGAACCAGCGTTTCTCGTTATCAATAGATAAATGGATGCTTTTTCTTTTTCAACACATAAAGCTGGTGATACGCTTCAGCCTCGAAAAATTTTTTTGCTTTTGTAACTTCGGTAACAATCGGTTTCTTAAATCTCCCCGACCTCTCCATTCGCTCCTTTGATTTAAGGGCTTTTTCTCTTTGTTTTTCGTTCACATAAAAGATTGCAGACCGATATTGACTCCCAACATCCCATCCTTGGCGATTTGGCGTGGTAGGATCGTGAATATCCCAAAATAAATCGAGTAATTCTTCGTATGACACGATTGAAGGATCGAAAATTACTTCAACTGCTTCGGCGTGTCCGGTCTTGTCGCTACACACATCCTTGTAGGTTGGATTTGGAAAATGTCCCCCCGTATAGCCAACTCTAGTTGATATAACGCCTTTCTGAGTCCTGTAGGCTTCCTGTGCGCCCCAAAAACAGCCCAAAGCGAAGAGCGCTTTTTCGTTTTTTTCCGCTTTCATACTTTTATTTTAAAAATTTTGACAAAAAAATCTTTTTGTAATCTTTTATAATTATTAACACAGCAATATGAAATCGATAAAAGTAGAATACGATAAATGATAATAAAATAAAACTCGAGTCATTATTAACCATTGATATTTTCAATAAATAATATTGAGTCAAATATTCAATTTCTTGAAGAACGGAGCTTCCTTTATCTCGTAGTGATTGTACTCAAGTAAAATGTTTGTTATTTTCCAAATAATCTCTTTAAAGTTATCTAATTCATTTTTTTCTGTAATATCGTTAATAATAGTGATAATTTTATTTACATTACCAATTAGAAATACCATATTTCCAGTTTTTTTACAATATAGTTCGATGACTTGTAATACTCCATATGGATTAATATCAATATACTTTCTGATGGCATCTATCAGGAATATGCCTGATGCTCCAACTTCTCCTCCCATAATATCTAATACTTCTATTAATAAGCTTAACTGAGATTCTCCTACAGGTAATTTATCAAATAATAAAGCATACCAACGAAGTTCTTGAAAATATTCATTAAATTTTAAACTATCAGATGTTTTCATAAATTCAATGCGATAACTCCATATTGTCAATATTTTTGATAAAAATTTTGATTCCAAATTTGTATTTTTATGGTTATCCCAAATTCTCAATACAAACCACATTGCTCTCGAACGCGCCTCAATATCCATAATATCAAAAAATTTAGATACAATCGAATCCTTTTCTAAATTCGCTAGATCGTAAAAATAGAGTAGCATTATATGGCCTGCTAATCCTTCTATTGATTTTGTAGATAAAGAGAGATTACTGTTTTCAATTACTGCTTTTTCATAGTGGTCTTTTAATATTTCATAAATTTTTTGATTGAGATTGTTATATGAAATGTAGCTCTCCCATGCTATCTTCCATAAATTCATATTATCAATTGGAAAAAGAGCATATATAATTGCCCTTACCCATGATTCGCTCATGTAAAATAGTTTAGAGATGTTGAACGCCAAAATTGAACGGAATATTTCAACTGATTCTAGATTTGGATTCATTAAATAATCCAAGGTTGCTTTGACCTCATTTACCATTCTATCTCGTTGATCTCCTGAAACTTTCTTGGCTTGATGCAGAGCGTAAGAAATGAATGTAGATATTGCTTTACCCTTT
>JBHLMB010000325.1:0-4326 GCA_048938565.1 Promethearchaeota archaeon
CGCTTCGAGTCTTTGGCAAGGCGTCTGCGAATTGAACGATGTCTGGTTGAAACACGGGTCCGATTTCGGTCCTGACGTGCATCTTGATTTCTTTCATCAAGTCGTCGGATTTCTCAACGCCTTTCATCAAGGTGACGTAGGCCCAGATGGCTTGGCCCTTGATTTCGTGAGGGAATGGAGCTACTGCGGCTTCAGCGACCTTGGGGTGGCTTACTATTGCGGATTCGACCTCCATGGTGCCGATTCGGTGGCCGGACACCTTGATGACATCGTCGAGCCTGCCGAGAATCCAGTAATAGCCGTCCTCGTCTCGTCGTGCGCCGTCTCCCGTGTAGTAATAGCCAGGATATCGGGCCAAATAAGTCGACTTGAAGCGTTCGGTGTCTCCCCAGACGTCTCGCAACATTCCGGGCCATGGTTGGGCCATAGTGAAGTATCCTCCCTCATTGGCTTCGGTTACTTCGTCGCCTTCCATATCGAAAATGACGGGCTTGATTCCTAACGCTGGTAAGCAGCAAGAACCAGGCTTCGTTGGTGTTGCAGTTGCGATTGGGGTCATGATGAATCCCCCGGTTTCCGTTTGCCAGTAAGTGTCTACAATAGGGCATTTACCCTTGCCGACAACGTTGTGGTACCACATCCAGGCTTCTGGGTTGATTGGTTCGCCGACGGTGCCGAGTACTCGTAACGAGCTCAAGTCGTGCTTGGTAACTGGCTCGTTGCCGTTTCTCATCAAGGCTCGGAGTGCGGTTGGGGCGGTGTAGAATTGGGTGACCTTGTGCTTCTCGCAGATATCCCAGAATCTGTCCACATCGGGGTAGGTTGGTACACTTTCGAACATCAAGGTCGTGGCTCCGTTGGCTAAAGGCCCGTAGGTAATGTAGCTGTGCCCCGTGATCCAACCGATATCAGCCGTACAATACCACACGTCTCCTTCTTTATAATTAAACACGTATCTGTGAGTAAAAGAAGTGTATAAAATATAGCCTGCGGTGGTGTGCTTGACGCCTTTTGGCTTTCCCGTGGTTCCGCTCGTGTAAAGGATGAACAATGTATCTTCAGAATCCATCTCTTCGCAAGGACAATCGTCTGAAACGCCAGCAACGAAATCGTCGTAAGAAATATCCTTGTTGGTTGAAGGAACTTCGTTTCCCGTGTGCTTTACAACGATCACGTGCTCGATGGTGGGGCAGTCGTCAATGATTTGAACGACATCGCTCATTTTAGGGTAAATTTTACCTGCTCTCAATGTTTCGTCGCACGTGAATAACAAGCGAGAGTCTGAATCTTCAATCCTGTCCTTAACGGCTTCTTTAGAGAAACCACCAAAAACAATTGAGTGAATGACCCCAATTCTTGCGCACGCCAACATTATGATTGCGAGCGAAGGAATCATTGGGAGCCAGATCGTGACTCTATCGCCTTTTTTTAAGCCTAGCTTTTTCATTCCGTTAGCACATTTACTTACCTCTTTCTGAAGGTCGCTAAACGTGAACTTTCTAACGCTTCCTGGTTCGTCAGCTTCCCAAATTATGGCAACTTGGTCTCCCTTGCCATTTTTCACGTGGCGGTCGACGCATTGGTAGCATACATTAATCTTTCCTCCAGGAAACCACTTTCCTGGAAACAAATCTGTTGCTTCCCATACTTTATCGTACGGCTTGAACCAATCGAGGGATTTTGCTTGTTCTCCCCAGAAAGCTTCCTTGTCGTCAACAGATGCTTGCCATAACTTTTTGTATTCGTCGAAAGACATTCCGGTTTTAACGTAATCCGGATTTAAATCGACAGGGTCGAATTTTCGTCCTTCTTTGAGTATAGATTCTACTTTCTTGTCATCTGACATTTTTTTCCACTTTTTTGTATTGTTTGAAATTTACAATTCTAAATTTTTCAAGTTTCATTGAAATCAGAATGATATGGAAAATAAAAAAAAAAATTAAAGTTTTACGCATGTGCATTGACAAGAAAATTAATTTCGAGCATTCAATCAATAAATCCAGAAAAATCGTGTAGAAAATTTTCAATCACCATTTTCAGCTTGAAAAAAAATTCGCGAGATCGTTCATAAATCCTTACAAAACACGCGAAAAACATTGTTTTTATCAACAATTCTAAGGCGTATTAGTTTTTTTACACTATATTAAACGAATCCAGACTAAGAAACGATTAACAGGAAGAATTTTTATTATTTATCCAATTTCAATTTTAATAAAAATATTTAAATAAAATTAGGATTTGGATTTTTTTGATCGTTTAGTTATATAGATGATTGCTATTGAAAGAATACCAAGCAAGAAGTATATATCGTATCCCGGAATTAGAATATCTCCGCTTTGACCATAAGTACAATCGCCATTGTCACTAAAAACATTTCCTTGACAATTGCTTTCGTATATACACTGTTCGTTTCCTATTAGGGAATTTCCCAATATGGAGTTAGAATCACTATATAATAGGTAAATTCCATAATTTCCGTTATAACTGATGTTATTTTCCAATATAAAATTACTATCGCCATGTTGTAGGAAAATTCCATGATTTTCGTTATAACTGATATTATTTCCCAATATGGTATTTCTATAACCTTCTATGTAAATTCCACATTGTTTGTTATGACTGATGTGATTTTCAATGATATCGGTATAATAACTCCCCCAAAATAGATTAATTCCATAATTATTGTTATAACTAATGTTATTTCCCATTATATTAGTTTTCTCAGAATGCTCTATATAAATCCCATTGAAGTTGTTAGTTATGTTGTTTTGAAAGAGATCATTATCCTTACTATCGAATACAATTATTCCGCCATCAGCCCATTCTGTTCCTCCATTTTCCTTTACTAAGTTTTCCGAAATAGAGTTTGAATTACTTAACGATAAATATATCCCGCTTTCTTGGTTATTAGTAATCGTATTTTGTAAAATATCGTTCTCATCACTCCGAGATATATATAATCCTAGATTATCGTTGTTACTGAGTATATTTTCTAAGATATTATTTTTATCGCTACATGATAAATAAGTTCCATATCTACAATTCTTTACGATGTTTCTCGAAAGCGTGTTAATGTCGCTATCTTTTATATATATTCCATAATAACTATTATTCACGGTGTTTCTAGAAATAATGATATTCTCGCAATTGTATAAGCTTATCCCATAACTATTGTTTTTTATGGTGTTTCTCGAAAGTACGATTGCATTGCAAGAGTACAAGGAAATTCCACTGTAACAATCTGATATTTCTAAATTAGTTATTAAAGAATCCCAACAATTTAGCAAAATAACTTGACCAGCATTCGTAAAATTTCTCGAATCCAAATTCAAATCATTTACATAATAGTATAGTTTTTTCCCACTCACGAGATTCGTGATATCTATCCGATGAGAACTAATTTCTTCAAGAGAGCCAGATAATTCTATACCATAATCGCTTAGATTATTTCCTAAAAGGATGTTAAAAGAACCTGATAATTTAAACTTATTTCCAACAGTATTTCCTGAAAGAGTGTTATTATTACAATTAGAATGATCTAATATTATTCCATACAGATACTTGCTCTTAGTGAGTGCTATATTTCCTAACAAAAAATTATTATTACTACCAGATAAATATATCCCGTGTCCATTACTATAACTAATAAAATTATTTCCTGAAAGTGTGTTATAAACGCTGTCAATCACCCATATACCACCCCTATGGCCATTTACGATGTTTCCTGAAAGAGTGTTATTGTTGCTTTCAAATAAATGTATACCGCGTACATTGTTATCGCTCATATTATTGCCTGAAAGCGTATTATTATTGCTTCTAGATAAAGCGATTCCTTCTCTATTGCTATTGGCATTATTTTCCGAAATTGTGTTATTGTCGCTCTGATAAAGATATATCCCAAGGAAGTCGTTGTTTCTGTTGGCAATATTTCCTGAAAGATTGTTATTATTGCTCCTTATTAAATATATGCCATGGCCATTGTTATACGAGCAATTGTCATTAATAAGAAGGCCTTTATTCGTGTTTTCCAACTTGATTCCCGCATATTCGTGACGAGCATTATACACGGTAACATTTCTGATTATAAAATGAGCGGTTAGAGAATTCCTGATGTAAATTCCGCCCGTAGAAGAACTTGCAGCGTCAATAGTAACATTTTCAATGACATAAGGATTGCTCAATGATCCATTTCCGTTGCACCAATGATTTTCACTTGCCGTTTTACTCCAATTGTAATCTGGATTAGAATCGTCGATAAATATACCAGATCCCAAGAGTTTCCAATGATCGTTAATTCTTAAATTAATATCACTATCCCTGCTCTGG
>JBHLMB010000326.1:0-4313 GCA_048938565.1 Promethearchaeota archaeon
TTCTTTATCTTTGATCATAAATTGTTCAGAAAGAAACATTATCACGCTTTCTGTTCCCAACTCTCCCGTTCTTGGCAATTTCTCCTTTCCTTGAATATTAATCGACTTGAATTTATCAGAATATTCGCGAAATATTTCTTTTATGGTCATCTCAATAAAAGGTTCTAATTCCTCTATTATTAAGATTGTTTCAAGGTTATATTTGCTAGCAAACTCCAGGATTTTTGTCCTGTTAATGGGGAATATCAAGCCTAGCTTAAGGATGGGTGGTGATATATCCAGCTCATGACAAGCTTCTACTACATAGCTGTAGCATATTCCACTCGAAATAATCCCTATTTTTTCCTTACTAGAACGCCATTTTATATTATTAAATTTCTGCTGTATCTTTTTATTCTTTGCTACTTGGCTTACGATTTCAAAGTAGTGTTTTTGATTCGAGAGCGCTTTCCATAAGGTGTTAACATATCTAGATGGATCTTTCTCAAAGCGTCCGTTTTCGTTCGTTTTTTTTATTTTTCCGTATTCGACAATACCCTGACTGTGGCAAAGACGGGTGGTTACGTGGATATAAATGGGGATTCGAAAATCTTCAGATAATTTCAACCCCTCAATCATAAAATCCTTGCATTCTTGGACCGTAGCAGGTTCGATAATGGGAATCTTGGTATGGAGCGAATATAATCGATTATCTTGTGCATTCGTTGAAGATAAAATCCCTGGATCTCCTCCACATAGTATAACCATCCCCCCATTAGTTCCAGAGTAAGGAAATGTGTGCAAAGGATCGGCAGCTACATTAAGTCCCACATGTTTAAACATTGTAACGCTCCTTAGACCTGCCCAACTAACTCCAATACACGATTCAAGAGCAATTTTCTCGTTCAAAGCGTAATCAAAAGTGAAATTCGTTGTGGTCTCGGATAAATATTTTAAACTATCTCCAATTTCGCTTAAGGGGGTTCCTGGATAATTGGCAGAAAACCGTACTCCTGCTTCAAAAATTCCTCTCGCGAAAGCCTCGTTTCCAGACATTAAAACCTTCTTTCCTGGAGCATCTATAAAAATTTCAGAAACTTCAGTCAAACTAGCAACCTTAAATATTATTGTTTTAAATTCTAATACTAAATAATTTAAAGCAGCGGTTAATAAAAAATTCCCGTTGTTGATAGAAATTTATTACCAAATTAGCTTTTCAAGCAAAAGATTGATTTTTTCACGAGGATCAAAAGAAATATGGGGTTTTGCTACTTCGGGAAAAGCAACAAGAGGATCAACATACCTTCCAGTGTAATTTATGACGATATTCTCGGCGTTTATGTTTTTTACCGATTTTAATAATCCTACAAAAGCTAAAAATCCGCTTCTTTCCAAATTGAAATATCTCAATCCTAGATCTTCATTAGGGTATATCCCTATTTCGAGTAGGCTTTGTAAAACTACTTCCCGTTTACCATATAACTCGTTTTCAGATACTCGAACTCCTAAGATGAGACCCCCCTCATCTCTCCACTCAATAAATTTTTTTACAGAATAAATCGGTTTCGTGCTACCAAGTGTCGTTTCAAAACTAGGTGTTTCGTATTTTCCTCGCTCAAGCAATTGTATGGGATCTTCTCCCTTGGAATGCGCCTCTAAGGCATCAATAGTAGGAGATGAGGGGCCGTTTGTTGTTTGAACGAGTAATAATTCAGGTTTTGCGTTTAATTTGCGAGCTGCCTCTATGAGCCCTGTAGGACCAACACCTCCCGAAACGGTTTGAACGAAACATGTATCTTCGCTCAACAAATTAGATTTATCTAATAACAAACCCATTTGAGAATACGCTGCCGTTTTTAAATCGGCGTCTGCTATTACAACGCGATTGTTTTCTGACAATTTTCTTACGAGATCCGAGGCAAATTTTCTAATACTATCAAGAGTGGAGTTCTCTAAAACTATTAACTTGACACTATCATTTCCATGTATTGCACTTCGTGCAACTTTAAAAGAAGAAAGGGCTGGAACTAATAAAATTGCTTTTATCTCTTTTCCCCTATTGTTGTTGTAATTCTGGATTGCTCTAGCCATTCCTTCAACGGTATTTCCCGAAGAGGTTGATACTACAAAATCAATGATATCGTTATCGTGCACATGGAGCAAGTAATTGCAATCAAGATCTTTGAATGTAGGCCTACCCCAATGGATGATGTAAAGATTCTTTTTAGATAATAAATTTGGTATCTTCCTTATTGAAACCGGAATTTCTGGATAATATTGGGACGAAATATTTCTCCCGGTTAATTTTTTAAATATCTCATCACTAAAATGCCATTCATTTCCACCAATGCAGTCAAAAATGTGATTTCTCATTGGCAACACGATTTTTTATAAAGTACAAAAACTAATGGGTTACTGGCACCAGCCAGGGTCTTTTGGTTTTTTAATAGTCCTACACTCCTCTTTATAAGGGCAATTGAAACACGCCTCGTCGTTTTTACAGTAATTCGTATAGCAAGAAGGATAGTCTTCTTTTATTCCTTTATCTTCCATGGTTGGTTTGTCTATTTTCGTCACATTCTGTTCTTTTAGAGTGTTCTTTTAAGTATATTATCAATGGTGTTAGGTAACCTATATAATTATTGAATTTTTTAAAACTCTTGGAATGCTCATTACCAAATAAAGTAAAATCATATTTGAAATCATTTATCGTGTTTCTTATTATTTATTAGACAAAAAAAAAATGGTAATAGAAATCTATTAAATAAAAGTTTCAATCTCAATCCCACATTTTTTGCATATTTTCTCGTCAGGATAAAACTTTTCCCCACAAACTGGACAAAAATTGTATTTGATTATTTGTTCGCTTGTTTCTGTTGTTGAAGATAGCTCTGCAAAGAAAACCTGTCTCTTAGCTTCAAATTCGCTAATTTTTTTAGGCAAGTTCTCAATTTTAATCATCCCAATTATTACCGTTCCGATACCAATGAGTATGAATATGAAGGCAAAGAACGGAAGAATTGTAGGCGCCGGTATGGACGAAGGACCATCCCATGTTGAAACGAAGTTCATTGTGAATAAAAAAATGATAAAAGAGATAATAGTAGATATGCAACCAGAAACAAAAATACAATACATTCCTGGAGAATTAAGCTCTTTTATGTGTCTATCGTAATAACAAGGCCGACAAAGCTCGTAATGAGTATAATAGTCATTTTCGCGTGAACCTATAAAATCAGTACTACCCATATGAAATTGCTTGTAAACCATTTTACACTCAACGCATGTCGCCTTTTGACACATTTCGCATTTTGTAACTGCATTCCTATTTGAATGATATTGACAAGGAATGTTTGATTCAATCATCCTTTTTAAATTCCCTTATTGTTTATTTTATTCTGGATTGCACCATTCTGGTTCTTGAGGAGGTGGAATTTCAATGCATCCTTTCTGAAAGGCACACGCTTGACAGCTTGAGTCTTTTGAATTATAATTTGAGTAACATTGTGGAAAATTTAATGTGTGCTCTCCTTTTCTATCCTGTAAATTTGATGTTCTTGAATTTGGATTTAATATGGTGATCATTATGGATCATATAGTGAACATATTATTTAAATGTTATGGACATTATTTAAGAGGTAGTGAACATAGTTTAAGAAACGCAAAACAACAAAAAATATCATAAAAAATTAATTATATTCACGCACATTTTTTTAAGTTATTATGTTCATATATATATTAAATATGAACAAGTATTATTTTTTTATAGTTGGAATATGAGCAAAAAATCAGGAATAGAGGAAAAAAAGACCATTCATACGACTATATCGAAAGAATCAAGCAATATTTTAGAAAAATATGCATCTTTAAAGAACGATACTGGGGAAAAGATATTTGGAAACAAGTCCAAGGTCATTGAACATGCTTTAAAATTACTCGATGAGCGTTTTAATCCAAAAAAAGGCGATTTAAAAACGATTTGGAAAAGAGCAAAGGAGGAACTTAATATGGTACTAGTAGGAAAAACAACCTTTCTGGCTTATATTTCTGGTGATCACACGAAAGCGTTTAAAGAAAACATTGCGATTGATATATTGGAGTGGTACGCTCGAATGAGCATTGAAGATATGGACCTCAACGAACTCGTGGAGTCCATAAAGAATGTATGGATTGCTGCGAATTATTTCTATAAGATCGATGTCGAAATTGGAAACAAGGGCTCGTTGCAGATTTCTTTTTACCACGATATGCATAGCATTAAATACAGCGAATATTGGGGAAATTATTTTAGCACTCTCTTTCAATATCACAAAAAAAGCGATGTTGAAATTTTT
>JBHLMB010000327.1:0-4310 GCA_048938565.1 Promethearchaeota archaeon
AAAAAGGCATATATGGGCGGATTTATGATAAGAAAAGCATATCAAGGTAAAGTAGATATTGTTAAAGCAATAATTGGATCTTACATGTGGATGTGGAGCACATTTAAGGATAAAATTTCTCTTTGGTATTGTGAAAATCGAACCGCTCACGCAACAAGTCAGTATATAACTTCGGTTTGTGGAATAAAGACTGTTGCAATTTTACCAAACAAAGATATTTTTTACCATAAAATTGAATCAGATGTATTCGGCATTATATATAATGAAAAAATTCTGGAAAAAAATAGATGGAAAGAAGTTCCTAAATTAATCCCCGAGATTAATAATTGTTTTTTATATGCTAACAAGAAATTTAATTTAGGTCCTGTAGAATTTATATATCCAAGTCTTAATTTAAATCCGTTTAAAATTCAATCAATAAAACAAAACCTCAAAAG
The DNA here is from genome assembly GCA_048938565.1 of Promethearchaeota archaeon. Classification (GTDB taxonomy): domain Archaea; phylum Asgardarchaeota; class Lokiarchaeia; order Sigyniarchaeales; family SOKP01; genus FT1-020. The sequence goes on from JBHLMB010000327.1 coordinate 438, forward strand.
AAAGATAATTGAAGACAAAATAGGATATAAAACTATTACATTTTCTATCGAAAATGAAAGGTCATATTTTACATTTGTTTATACTCCTTGGCTTCAGAATTTTGAGAAAACAAAATATAAAGTAAGTTCTTTGGAAGAGTTGATTGTGTTTTTAAATGAATTTAAAAAATTAGCTAAAGAATTAAATGTGAGATATGTTGAAACACTTGTATCAGCATATCAACCAGCACATCAAAGGATTTTTTACGATGCTGGACTTATTCCAAGAGGTTATGTACCTTGCTGGGAGTATAATAAAAGGGGTGGTTGTTTTGAGGATTATATTATATTTAATCATTTTACTGGAGAAATTAAAAACATAATTTTGTTACCAGAAGGTTTAGAGCTTTTAGAATTTTTAGAGCTTGATATACCTTATTAAATCAAATTTTATCTTTGAGAGAATTTCTATTTAATATAAATTCTTGATTCTCAGAGCTATTATAGATTTTTATCTATTTACTTAAATATAAATAGAATTAGTCTATGTTCAAAAAAAGAAATGAGAAATTGAAATAACATGGCAGAAGAAATAAATATCGTAGATTCAAATGAATTAGAAATAATAAAAAATGCTTTAGAAAAAATTCTTTATGTTCCAGATAGACGATTAAAACCAAAAATCATTGAAGAATTATTAATATATTTAAATTCGAGATTATCAGATGATTGCTATCAAATTAGAATATTCATTGCATTTAAACAAGAGAAAATATGTGGTTTTGTAATATCTCAAGTAGATCCTGATTATAGAAGTCGAAATCGTAAATGTGGCACATTTGGTTGGTTAAATGCAGATGATTTTTTAACTTGCAAGGGATTAATGAATGCTTGTGAAAATTTTATAAGACAAAACAATATAAGATTGCTGAGGGGCAATATTAATTTTCCAAAATGTCTTGGAGGGATCGGAATTCAGACTGTGGGATTTAAAGAGCAAATACTTTATGGTGTGGCATTCACAAATCCTAAATCTAAGATCTTGGATTATTTAGAAAAACTTGGTTACAAAATAGATACAGAATATCTTTGTATGGAGGTCACAGCTAAAGAGTGGAAAAAAGGTAAAAATCTTGATAAATCTGTTAAAATTAGTTATTTAAGTTTAAAAGAGATGAAAAAAAGAAAAAAGGAAATTTTAGATTTAGCAAAGAACGCATTTAGTGCTGTTATGCCTGATTCTACTACTGGAGAATCTCGATTTAATGAAATTATAGAAATATATTCCCAAGTTCCAAAATTATTTTATAAATTAGAAAAGAATTTTAATGCTGAAAACCATTCAAATATCCCAGAATTTTTAGATGTTTGGAAAAATAGCGACCTTGAAAATAGTATAACATGGGCCCCATTTGCAATTCATCGAGATACTAATGAGATTTTAGGTGTAATTTTTTCATTACCCGACCTTTATCAATTGTGGTTAAATGAACCTATTACGAGAGATAATGTAGATACTGCAATGGTGAAGTCAGGATACACGGGTAAGGGCATCTTTTCTTCCTTAAATAATATTGGTCAATTAACATTAGGATTTAACGGCGTAAATTATTTTGAAGGTACCACAATATGGAGTTTAAACCAAGATGCCCTTTGTTCAATAATGCCTCATTGTAAAACCAATAGAAAATTTGTGGTTTTTCAGAAAAGAATAAAAAAAAATTAAGTTAAAATGAATTTACGATAACTAATTTTATTTTTGTAATTGGCGTCCAATCCCTAAATACATTAGTATTCCAGAAGGAATCAATATTACACCAGAAATAATACTCCATATGACTCTTACTAAAGGATCTGTTATTGTGTTATAAACCATCCATCCATAAAAAGAAAATGCAAATCCGCAATATCCAATAAAATAATATTTCCATTTCTTTATTACAATTTCATCCTCAAAAGATTTGTATATTTTTATAGAGAATATGAATGATGGTATAATCAGAGCTGCAGTCGCGTAGATCAATAGAACTACAAAGAGGAGGTAGCTATATAAAGGTCTCCAATCAGTTGTTTCATCAATCGTTATACCCCCTGGAATTAATAACAACAGAAAGGATATAATTGCGTAAATAGTAAAAACAATGATTTGTTTATTTAAGGTGAATTCAAATTTACTCTTTAAAAGATTCAAAAGGAACAATAGAACAAAAGTTAACCCAAAGAATATTAAAAGAATTGAAATCGTATGCAATATTAAAACTAATGGATTGATTCTTAAAGAGAAATAAATAAGATTAACTATAAAGGCAGATGCTACGGATATAAAAATCCCAGAACAAAGTATTGAAATTCTTGTTTTATGTCTTCTTAGAACACTATAAGAGAGAAATAAGAACACCACAGCGATAAAGGTTTGAAAAAATAATACTGGTAAAATTCTTGTCCAATCTAATTCTTCAAGTAGCAAACAATTATTCACTTCTTTTTAATTTATATTTAAGATCAAATAGATCTTTTTTTAAAAGTATTTAATATTTTATGTAAAAATAACTGTTTAATTATTAATAAGTTTAATTCTTAGTTTGCAGTTAATTAAGATAATTTTGAAAATTCGTTAGTAAAATTTCCATTAAATGTTTTCCTTCAAAAAAAATTCAGCTTTTTCTAAAACCAACTGCATTCCGATTGCTCCCTGACTGATACCACCATTCTTATCGATTTTTGGATCGGGAATAAGTTTCTTTTTTTTGAGTACTCCAATTGCTGTTATTTTTTTATAATGCAATTCTGGAGGCCATGATGCAATATTTTCAATGTATATTGGAATTTCTTCTGCTGTGATCAGCACAGCGCCGCCTTTAGCGTCTCTTGCAATGCCATATAAAGTCACTTGTTGATCTAAAAATTCTTCTAATCCTTTTTTTTTCATTTTTAATCGCTATTTCTTCAGAATTTCTTTTATTATTTTTAAATTTAAGAGATAATTCAATAAAAATTTCAGCTCTAATTTTTCTTATAAATCAGCGCAAAGAAATACAATCAGCTCTTTTATAAAAGTTTTTACTATTTTGAATATAATTGGTTAATTGTATCTTAAGTAAATTACCACAATAAAATTCTGTTACATTTTTTACATACGCCTTCATTAATTTGCGTATTAAGGCAGTTATCGTGATAAGGAGCTCCACATTCTTTACAGAGATAAATTTTTCCTCTAAATTCAGTAAAATCATATTCACAATAGACACATTTACTAGCAAATGAAAAATTAGTGTCATTTGCTTCTATAATTTGAGATGTTCCAGATAATCCAATCCCACTCATGGTATTAGATGGTGTTATATAAACTTCTTGTTGAGGAGGCATTACCCATTGTTCCTCTAATGGTTGTTGAGGATATTGTTGTTGAGTTTCCCAATCTGAAACATAACCAGGAGTTGTTATTTTGGAGATTCCCATTTTTTGAGATATCCTCTCGTCTAAAATATTAGTTAAAATCAATGCTGAAGCATATTTTCCTTTAGCGCCTCCTTTTTGAAGATGTGTGTGAGAAATCATGTGAATTATTCTACCACCTTTTTTACCATAATTAAAATATACTAATACAGGAGATTCACCCCATTTTCTCTTAAGCTCGTTTGAAGCAATTAATATACGAACTGTATCAGGATTTAAAATCTGAATTGGAAATGATCGAATTTCAAGCCACCAACGGAATTCTTTTTTTCCAGTATTAGCACTTGATTGTTTAAACCATTTGCTTTGCTGGATTTCGCCTAATACACCTTCTAAAAATGGATGATTGGGCTCTAAAATCTGACAAGCAACAACAGTATCATCCGTTTTTACTTGATTCCATCTTATAAAGCCAGGGAATATTCTTTCTATTATGTG
>JBHLMB010000328.1:0-4301 GCA_048938565.1 Promethearchaeota archaeon
CTATATCCATTTGCATTATATCAACACCTAAATTGTAAACCATATTTTCTAGTTAATGCTCGTGAACCCCTAAGCTTAAGATAATCGTCATGAGTAAGGTTCCAACGAGAACTAATATAAGTTGTTTGATATAATCTTTAGTTGTTGTCTTTCTGTGTAATTCTGGAGCTAAATCTGATAGCGCAATGTATATAAAGCTTGAAGCTGAAATCGCAAGCATGAACGGTACTATCTCATGAATAGCATCTAATACGAAATATCCAATTATGGCAGCTGGAATCGTTGAAATACTGGATAATGTGTTGTATAAATATGCCTTTTTGCGCGTAAATCCCGAATGAAGAAGAATGCCAAAATCTCCTGTTTCTTGAGGAATTTCGTGTACAATGATAGAAATGCTAGCAATAAACCCTAAACTAGTACTTGTCAGAAAGGAAGCAGCAATTACAATACCATCCGTAAAGTTATGGAAAGCATCTCCGATTAAAACGATGGATCCTACTGCTTCAGTGCCATGAACCTCACACGAGTTGTTCTGGCAATTTCTCCAAATCAAGAGCTTCTCTAAAAAAAAGAAAAATAGAATTCCTCCAAGGACTACAGGTAAAATATCGTGAGCCTCACCCACTTCTTCGATAGCATTTGGTATCAAGGCTAAAAAAGATGAAGTGAGTAAAATTCCTGTTGCGAAAGATACTAAAATGGATATCAACGATTTTTGAACTTTTTCGCTTAATAAAATGAAACTTGCTGCCGCTGTAATGGCTCCCACGCTACCTAATATTGAAAAAAGAATTATCCAAAATAATTCGAAAATTTTATTTCACCATTAATTTTTTACGATATATCGTAATTTTAAGTATTTAAATTTTACGATGATTCGTAAAACTTCCCAACGATGTAATTTTAAACTTCTAGCGTATTTAAATAGTTAAGACGATTATTAACTTTAAATCACATTTACGAGGTATATTATTGAAAATTGGAATTCCTAAGGAAATAAAACCTGGAGAAGGAAGGATTAGTTTATCCCCAAATAATGTAGAAGATTTACTCAAACTAGGTCACGATGTCATTATTGAACACAATGCAGGGAAAGCTTCAGGTTTCCCAGATGAAATTTACCAAGAAATTGGAGCAAAAATCCACTCATCAAAACGAAAAGTATATTCAGAATCTGAAGTATTAGTTAAAGTTAAAGAACCATATGAAGAAGAATTACAATATTTTAAACCAGGACCGATTTTGTTTTCCTTCCTACACCTGTCTGCGGCTGAAAAATTAACAAAAACCCTCGTTCAAGGAAAATCCACGGCTATTGGGTTTGAATCAATAAAAGATGGCGATAAATTACCTATATTAATACCCATGTCTGAAATTGCTGGTAGGATGAGCGTGATAGTTGGAGCCAACTTGCTTTCAATAAAAAACGGAGGATCTGGGCAATTATTAGGAGGTGCGACGGGGATTCGTCATGGATATGTCGTAATAATCGGAGGAGGAACTGCTGGAAAGAGCGCAGCCTTAGCGGCAAACGGTCTCGGTGCTCATGTGATTATATTAGAAAAAGATATCAATAGAATCCGATACCTTAACGATGTACTTCCTGCCAGTATTTCTGTCATCAATTCTAATTCCAAGAACTTACGTGAATGCGTGAACTTAGCAGATGTTCTCATTGGTACCGTGTTAATTCCAAATTTCAAAACCCCTAGAATCATATCTCGTGAAATGGTAAGAACGATGACTTCCGGATCGGTTATAGTCGACATTTCCATAGATCAAGGTGGGTGCATTGAGACGAGCCATCCTACGACACATTCTGATCCTATTTATCTAGAAGAAGGCGTGCTTCATTATTGCGTCACTAATATGCCTGGAGCATTCCCAAGATCTTCCACTGAAGCATTATCAGAAAATGTCTTTCCATATTTAGTAGACTTAATTTCAAATGAGGAAATAAACGAATCTCTGAGAAATTATGAGCCATTAAAAGAAGGTGTAAATGTTTTCAAGGGACACATTACCATAAAGCCAATAGCTGAGGAATTTAACATCCCTTATACTCCGTTAGATGAATTAATTTAAAAAAATATATAAATTACTTTATAATAGTCTATAACAAGTAGAGGTTATTAAGGATTAGCAAGCAGTTAACATTGATATGTAGTGAATGTAATGAAGAATTCACATATTTGTCTAATATAAATAATATATGCACTGGATGCGGTGGTTTACTGTTATATAACGCAGATCTATCGCACTATTCAATGTCGTTTTTTAAATCAATAAAAGATTATGCCTTTTGGGATTTTAAGTTCGCCTTTCCGCCGATAGACAATGATTTTATGGTTTCATTAAGCGAAGGTGGAACCCCCTTAAGAACATCAAAAAAATTAGGAGCAAGTTTAGGCGTAAAAAACCTCTTTTTTAAAGACGAGACTGTAAATCCAACTAATTCCTTCAAGGACAGGGCGGCGGCTTTATTAATAACACATGCTCGAAGTTGGAACTACCAGAAAGTGGTATGTGCATCGAATGGAAATCAGGGGGCTTCAATAGCCGCCTACGCCTCGTTAGAGGCAATGGAATGTGCAAATGTGATCCCCGAGGAAATCGATGTGGGTAAAAAAGCACAGATGATAGCATACAACTCAAAGATAATAACTAAAGGAAAAACGGTAGACGATGCAATACGTGAAGTTTTAAAGCCAAAATATAAAAATCATTACCCATGTACTCCCGAGCACAACCCCCTTACGGTTGAAGCACAAAAAACAATTGCATTTGAATTGTTCATTCAAGGTGCTGGCTTAGATTGGATAATAATACCAATGGGAAGTGGTGGATTGTTAGTTAGCTTGTGGAAGGGATATAAAGAATTAAAGGAGGCGAATATCATAAACACCATACCAAGACTTGTTGGAGTTCAATCACAGGCGTCATCTCCTATTGTCAACGAATTCAAGGAAGATATAGAACCAAATAAAATTAAGAATAATACTGGACAGAAATCTAGAGCTTTAGGTATTTTAGTCAAGAAACCTTCCTATCACGCTCTTGCTTTAAAAGCCATCCGTGAAACAAATGGTACGGCTTTAGCCATACCTGAAAATGTAATGCTAACTTCTGCTGAAGAATTAGCGAGAAAAGAGGGGATTTTTGCCGAACCTGCCTCGGCTTTAACGATCTCAGCTGTTAATGTGCTCATTCAAAAAGAAATAATACATAAAGACGACTCGATCGCTTGTTTGATAACGGGTAGCGGATTGAAAACCCCTCATGTTTTAGACGCCATTTCAACAAGGGCAAAAACAGCTGGATCAGGAAGCATTCTTAGTACTAAACTAAAAATATTATCTCAGATCTCTCTCTCTGAAAAGAGAGGCATTCACGGAAGCAAGCTCAAGGAAATTATTGGATCTATAAGCCTACCAGCTATATATCAGCATTTAAAAGATTTGGAAGCGAAAAATCTAATATCACGCAAGAAAGAAGGAAAGACAGTTTTATATTTCATCACGGGGAACGGCAAAAAAGCGCTCGAAGCTCTTGATATTTTAATCACCCTACTATGAATTAAATATTTAAAAAATAAAAAAGGAAATTATTGATTTTCGAGGACAAATACCTTTTCAAATACTTGAGGTAATCCTTGGATGATGTTCTTTCTTGACGCAGTTACGAGGAGCGTTGAGACAATCGCAGCTACAACAAATTGAAAGACATTTCCAGGCACTTCCACTGAAGCCGTTGGTATACCAATTCCAAGAACAATAACTTCATAAAGAAAATAACCATAAGGTATCATCAATCCACCAATAATAACGGCCAATATGTCATAATAAGTCAGTCTTTCTTCGTTTTTCTTTGGATTGGCGATTAGTCCAATCAGAAAGCCTTCAATACCCTTGATAAGAAGAGTTCCTGGAGCGAATTGTGGTGCGCCAATTAAAATATCCGCTATCATTGGTCCTATTCCTCCAGCAAGGCCTCCAATGATCGGACCAAATACAAGCGCCACATACATCACGGTTATGTCTCCAAAATTGATGTAACCTCCCGTAGCAGGTACAGCAATTGTCGGTATAGAATAGGTCATGACGAAGTTTAACGCACTAAAAATAGCAATAAGAGACAGAACGATCGAGTTAGATGGTAGGGCATAACCTATGAAGTGTTTTGTTGGTGATATAAAAGATTTTTCAGACATTTTGAATCACTTAAAACGAATAAGTTTCAACTTATGTCTAGGTTGAAAGTTATATAAATTTTATTAATTACGAAACAACCAAGCTTAA
>JBHLMB010000329.1:0-4281 GCA_048938565.1 Promethearchaeota archaeon
TCACCATCGAGATAAAAATGCTTCTACTAACCTTAAAGTGGAAGGAATTCGCCTCTTAGAAGAAAGAGGCGTAATGGTCATTACTTGACCTACTGTTGGGACGACGGGAAGTCACGCCTGTGGAGATCGTGTAAGACGCCTTTTAGGTGCCGTAGTCGAAGAAGCAGGAATCCGGCTCCTTTAGGCGCAGGTAGTTCAAAACTTGGTTACAAAACATAAAGTATGACAGAAGGCATCGGGTAAATATGGTAATAAGTATCAGGAACAATTATCTAATTGTCTGATTGATATGAGAAATCAAATGGTTAAAAACGGTGAAAAATATCTTGCAATGCCTTGGATAGCAAGCGGATTAGACGGGGGAGATTGGTCCCAAATAAAAGCTTTAATAAAGGATATCTTTAGTGAATCGGATATTGAAATCGAAGTGAGATACTTGAAGTAAAATAAAGAAATTTTACACACGATACAATTCAAAGACTTCGTCTACTAAATACCCGGCGTTGCTAAATACCGTGAGTTCGCCCCTCCAATTTTTCAAATTTGACAGGTAGTACTTCTCAAACTTCTTCACAAAAATCTTTTGTTTCTCCCTAATCCACTCAGAACCCTTGCCGTCTATGAACAAAGCCACGAGAATGTTTTCGCCTTGCTCTAACATGATCTCAAACTCCTGATAAGCCATCTTCTCTATTGGAATTCTTTTCTTTTTTATTTCCAGGCTAAAATCTTGAATTGCGGTAAGAAATCCTCCAATAAGGTCAGAGTCAACTTGCCAATCTCCTAATTTTCGATTATATATGGTAGCTCCGACTTGGTTGTGAATGACAATGATGTACCTCAAGCCGAGAATGTCTTTTTTAATGGGATCTTTCTCTTTATGCATTTTATCCTTTAAAATAGTTTTTTTAACCTTTGGAGTTTCTTCCATGTCGCCCATTAGACGTAGGGTGTTGTTTTTAGAATCCAATTCACCAATTAATTTGGAGTTAGAAATAAGGTCAATTAATTTTAATTTTAAATGTTTGATTTTTATTTTCATCATATTACTCAAGGAATGCAAATCAATGCGTTTTCCCTTAAATGCGTTTACATAATATTGTACTTTTTTAATGAAGAAGATTTCGCTTATCTTGTTGAATAAGGCATCTAATGAAGCTTCGATCGATTCTCTAGAGTTTTTCCACATGTCTAACTCTTTTTCTACTGAAAGTTTAAATGTTTTGTATATTTTCGATTCCATTTTTACATAATCTTTTATGGAATCGTCCAATGTTCTAATGAGATTTCGGATGTGGGCAACGTCCGAATTAAACTTTAATTCAAAGTCGCTAATATTTCTCTTAAACTTGAGAACTTCCCTGTGATTGGTTTCTAATTGTTCTATCTTCTTCTCTATTTCTATCTTTCCTGAATTGATTAAGGATTGCAATTCTGCTTTTTTTTCAGTTGATCCACTTGTATCTAGCTCTCTTGCGAGAACTAGTTCCATTTCATCCAACTCTTCAACGATTTTTTCTTTCTCCGTATCCCAATGTTTGATTAACTCTTTTTCAATTTCAGCTATTCCCGAGAATTGAGTGATAGATTCGCCAATAAAGGATTTAAAATCCTTATCGTACATCTTGAGTTTTTGATTGATTTCAACTTGCATTTCCCCTCTCTTGATTTGAGCATCGTTAAAGTTTTTAACTTTTATTAGTGCTTCGGTTGTTAATTTCAAGTTTTCCATAAGCCATTTTAAATCTCCTTCGTATTCGTCTAATTTTTTAAATAATTCTTCTTTTCGTTCTATTTCCATGCTTGAGTAAATCCTATTTTCAAGTTCCAAGGCAATATCGTTCCATTTGGACTCTTCTTCATTTATTTTATTAATCCAATTTTGCTCAATATCAGTAGAGTATTCAGAAAATATTTCTATTTTTTGTTCTATACCCAAGATTAATTGAGAGAAGGCTTCCTTTTCGGCTTGAAGCAAGTTGTTAAAATCATTGTTGCTTTCGTTTAATAATTCAGAACTCTCTTTTAGTTTATTTTCATTAATCAAACCGATGATTTGGATGCTTTTTTCGTCGAAAAAATGTTGTAGTTTTGAAATTTTATTTAAAATATATTTTTTTAGGTCTTTCCTGTTCCTTATCACCTGTTGATAAAGATTAAGGTGTTTTTCGGTGGTTTCTCGAGTAATTTTCCATGACTTGTTGAGCTCATCAAGCCTTTTTCTATATGTGTCAAATTTAAGAGTGGGTATTATTGCCGATATTTTCGATGAAATATCAAGATCAGACTTTCTAATAAACTCTGTGAAATTATTTAATACATCCTCTGAAGCCTTTTGCTTTGTTAAAGTTTTCAAAAAATCTAATTTCTTGTTGACTTGCTCCAAATAATTTTCAAATTGATCAATAAATGAAAGTTCCTTACTTTTTTTAATACGTTCTGCAATAAATACTTCTTTCTCTTTTACTAGTTCAACCAAGGTTTTAATTTCTTTAGAAAGGGTATCTTTAATGATCTTCCCATCTTTATCCCAAGTTTCTTCTAAGTTTGAAATGAGTGCTTCTGAATTTACAAAACGGTGATTTGATTTAATTTGATATATTATACTCTCAATTTTACGAGTTCTAATTCCAATAAATTCACTCATCTCATTTACTTTTTCTTTTGCCTCGAATATCCTCTCAGAATCGACTAATAAGCGCACATAATCCGCCTGCATTTCGATGTATTCCGTATATTTTCGTTGGATTGATCCTAATTGAACGATAATATCCCTTACTCGTATCTTTTCTCTTAATATTTCCCTATAAGGAACGGGACGTTCAAGCCTGATGTAATCCCTTAAAATAGCAAAATTCTCGAAATAATATTTTTTTCGAGAAGAGCTGATTGTACCCATCAAGAAATGATTAATTAAAAGATCGTTTATTACCAATTTCACCCGTTCTAAGGTGTTAGAAAATGTAAATTGCTTGCTAAACTCGTTTAGATCGATTTGCACGCTTTTTGGATTATTAATAATGTAATCCATTATCTTGGTTATTATTTCTCGAGGAATTACCTGCTGAAAATTATAGTATTTTTCGTAGAGTGATGTTTTATCTAATATTTTCCCTTCTATCCACTCGTTTTTAATCAACCATTCTCCAATTTTTTTCACAAATTCTGGAGCGACGAGATATTCCTTACTAAAGGGAAAGAAATAGATATCAGTCCTTTCACTCGTTAGTTTAATAATATCTGTTTCTATCTTACTAATGAATTCATTCCAGGTATAAAGCATTAAAATAATTGCTTTTGCCGTACTTATGAGATCAGGTTCTTTTAGACTAATACTGGCGTATTGATTTGTAAATCCGCCGTTATCCAATTGCATTGTTTTTATAAAATGCAATAAATCCCTGAAATCAACGCCCTTTAGTTTACCAATCAATCCAAGAGAGGAAATTGCCCAATAAAGATAATCCACAGATGGATAATCCTCGCTTATTTTGAGACCTAATTTAAAGATTTTCAATCTTGAAATTTCTTTGTTTAGTTTTAATCCTTCAATTTCCTCTAACATTACAAAACATAATAATCGGTAGAAAGACTCCATATCATATGATGTTTTATAATTTTTCAGATAAGAAAGCAATTTAGCCTCATGTAATTTATTTAAACTGTTTAGTAAAGTCAGCGTTGAAAGGGCAAAAAATGTTGATTTTAAGGAAGTATTTCCGGAACATTCAATAGGGCACTCACTTGAAGTGCAATGAATAAACCCTCCATCCCCTTTTGAATCAGTATTCTGTGACTTTAAGACGAAGATTATGTCTTTTTCTTCAATAACATCGTCAAATCCTAGTAGATTCAAGGCTCCAACGCAATAGAAAGTGCTGAAAATGTCTGCATTGAGAGCTGAAGCCGAACTTTTATATCCTCCTAAAGGGTGTTTTAAATCAATGATGAATTTCTTTATAAGGTTTTTGTTACTAATTAAATCTAATTTATTCGTTTGATATAACAATAGAATAGTCCAAAATAAAGACTCGTTGTTATTATATAAGTCCTCACCCTTGATTTTCGTTTGGACGAATTCAAGTGCTATTTCAAGGTCAATTGGGAATTTTATTTTATTTTCATAATAAAAAAGATCGTGTACCCAAGGAAGATGGAATGTTATCATAAATTTTATCATTAATTATTCGTTTTATTAAAGATATTGTGCTTTACTAAAGAATTTCATCAAGAACATTTGAGTCTATCTTAGAAAATAAATAAGGAAACAAAAATTATAAA
>JBHLMB010000330.1:0-4275 GCA_048938565.1 Promethearchaeota archaeon
AAGTATTTAAATTAGAATAAAAAACATTAGAAATAAGATAAAAAGGAAGTGAAAAAATGAGTTCGTTATTTGAATGGTTTAAATCTAGAAATGAAGAAAGTGCGATAAATAAGACGCTCGTTCATGCGCAAAAAGTCTTGGAATGCGTTGTAGAATTTGAAAAGGGGTTGTCTTTTTTAATTGAAGAAAAGAATGTTGACTTGGCCTTGAAGGTATTATTCAGGGTAAACGAGTTAGAACATCAAGCAGATAGTATTAGGAGAAATATACTTAATGGACTTTCACAGGCCGAACTTAATCCGATAATTCGCGAAAATCTTACTCATCTTGTCAAGAGGATAGATGATGTTGCAAACGCGGCCAATGCTAGCTCGAGGATCCTTATTTACATGAACTATAACGACTTTCTAAAATTAGACAAAGTGGTTCACGAGAATATAATAAAAATGGCAAGTGTTTCAGTAGAATGCGTGAAAAAGCTAAATCTAATGGTGAACAAGCTAATCAAGGGAGAAGAAGAAGACATACAGAAATTAGGCGATGAAGTGAATGTTTTAGAGCATGATGTCGACGAATTAAGGTTCTCAGTTAATAGAAATTTAGTGTCTAACCATCCCGATGTTAATCCGTTTAGCGCTATTGAAATTCATAATTGTATATCCGCAATCGAAGCTATAACTGACAATGCCGAAGAAGTTGCTGACTACATAATAATGCTTACTATCGCAAAGCGTACATAGAGAAATATTGATTAGAAACTATCTTTGCTACTTAAAAAGAAATAGTATTATGAAACCAAACTAAAGAAAGAAAATGGAATTTTCTATAAACAATTTTTATAATTAAAATTGGAAAACGGAAAAACGATAATTTACATTAACAATAAAAAAACGATTGAAAGAAGCCAGTAAGCACAAGGAAAGTTTTATTATCTAATTATTATTATTTAAGAGTTTTAAGATATCTTAAAATGAGGTTTGCAGTGGTTTCAATCCCTTTAAGCGTGCTTATTTCTGGAACATTATGGCTAAACATCGTTGGAATGCCTATTAGAGCTGATGGCACGCCCAACCACTTTTGGCTTTTACCTGCGTCTGATCCATAGAATTCTACAACGCCATTCTGAAATGCAATGTCGTTTTTTTCTGCGACATTCATTAATTTGGTACAAAAATCGTGATCTAATACGCCTCCCCCTCGTCCTTCCTGCCAGATTATCACGGGTCCATCGTTGAGCTTTATATCTGAATTCACGCTATTTGCAAAATCTGCTACCAAACCAATATCAATTCCTATTACCTTATCAATGGGGTTGTTGCGAACAAAATAATACGCACCTTCCGTTCCGATTTCTTCTCGCGTTGTTCCGACCAAGTATATATCGTACGCTATTTTTAGGGTTCCAAAATCACTTGCCATTTCCTCTATTATTTTCTGGGTCAGAACAACAAGACAAGTTAGTGCTGCTAAATTATCAATCGAATAACCTGCAATGATATTATCGTTCACATCGGGATTTAATAGACCAATATCTCCTGAAAATACGAATGGGGCTCCTACATGTAATTTATAATCTTTTAATATTTCTTCTTTTGCATGTGCTCCAATGAATATTTCCATTTCTAAAGGATCGACCAATTCCCTGGTTCTAAGCTTATCTGGAGTAGAATGGGCGGACCTACCTGAGATTATGCCATTTATCCATTTACCTTCCCTATTCAAAATCTTAATTTCGCGTGAAACAAGCCACCTACCTTCGTATCCACCTCTTCTGGAAAACTCCAAACAACCATTTTTCTTGATTTTACGTATAGTTCCTCCAATTTCATCTATGTGTGCTAAGATTGCAATCGCTTTCTTTCCCGAACTTCCCTTCAGCCTAGCGTAGTAATTTCCAAGAGAATCAGTATGAACCTTTAAATTCTTCCTTTCCAAATGCTTCAGCATTTCTTCTTTGAATTTTTCTCCACGTTCTCTTTCAAGTCCAGAGGGCGCTCGAGCGCTTGCAAGGTTTTTAATGATGTTTAATATTTCTTTTAAATCCATATTTTACACCTACATGTCATACTATTTAAAATACCTGATTTGGTTGCTAATTCATTTTTCAATTTACGATCGTTCCAGCATTCTAGCTTGTTGTTGTTATTAATGATAATACTTAATTTAAATCAGAATTTGTACTCTATCAACCAATTTTCTCGAGAAGATTACAAGTGGTTCCTTCAGAAAAGATAAGTAAATTCTACGATTCTTTGTTTGTCTTAATACCAGGAGGGATTTTTGGAATATATGCAATGATTGTTGGATTACTTGGCGATATTTCAGCAGCCACTTTTTATCCAGAAGAATATACGATTTTTACTCATATGATTAGCGACTTAGGGACGCCAGATTTGAATCCCGGTGGTTTTATGGTGTTTAATATTGCCGTAATCGTTTCGGGGATATTAGGGGTACCGTTTAGTATGTATATTGGACGCCTATTTCAAACAAAATACGGACCAAATAAATGGATTTATGTTGCTAAATACGCTAATGTCGTGGCTTAGTTAGCTTTATCGTTTATTGGCCTATCGTTGGCATTGTCTGTCAACAAGCAAACCTTTTTTTTCCTCTTGCATGGTATTTTTGCAGATGTATGTTTCTTGGGAACCGCAACTTACTGCATCATTTATAGCTATTTCATTCAGGACAAGAACCTCGTTTTTCCAAGATATTTTGCCTTTATTAGCTTTCTCGCAGGAATTACGCAATTAATATTTATAGTTTCCTGGCAACCACTTATAGAGTGGATATCGCACGTATCCATCGTGTTTTGGATCATTTTAATGGGTGTTTACACTACTTACAAGAATTATTGATTCTTTCTTTGTTCATAACTGATTTTAAAATTAGGAAATAAAAAAATAATAAATTTAGGGAATGGAAATTAGTCCAATGTAATCACATGCAATCATTACAACGCAGGCGACTTCTACTATGGCCCAAATGTTTCTTTTCAAGCTTCCAAGAGGGTTCCCCGAGTTAAGCGTGTTGTAAATTAACATTAATGCAAGCGTTATTGCTATGAATGCAATTGGTAGAAGGAGTGCCAATAATTCATCTGTACCACTAGTATATCCTAATATGTATCCATAACCAAGGATTGAAAATCCGCAGACTACAAAAGTAAAACCAATTCCAAAGGAGTATTCTGCAAAAATCACGAATCGATTGACCATTTTATCAACCGTATTTCGCGTTCTCGCTTCAAAATTGGCTTTAGAATTGGACGATACCGAATTCACGAAAAATACAAAAGATATCATCAAGAGAAATGTTGTTAAAACAATCCCCTTGTAATTTAAAGGTGGAAATTGCCAAATCAACGCGAGAATTGTTAGAACGGCACCTATCAAGACTGAGCTAAGCGTTATCCAGTCCTTTACATTAATTTGTTCTGACTCTGCCATTATATTCCACATAATTTGTGAATTACATTTAACTAATTACCCGCCATTATATAAAGATTATTATAGGTGTATTGTGATTTTCATAAAGACCTATTTTTCAGAAAAAGCCGTTTAGAATAACCCTTCTCTTCACATGCGACAATATTTACTAGATCCTTGTTTATAGGTTTTTAGAAAACTTACACACTCGTCTAACTTATTTTTCCAAAAAAATAAAATAAGATCATGTCAAAAGCAATGCAAGCAAGGAGTATCTCCTACCTCGATTGGTCAAGGCAATTCTCTGATACAAATCAGTTAGAAGAGATAAAACCATCAGAAAAAAAAAGTAAGAATTCCCTGGGAATTGACAAAAATGAGTTTAAAAAATTCTTGGGTGCTTGGAAAGAAAAAAATTCAATTATTTAATCACGCTTATTTTTTCCTCCCTTTAATTATTCAGCAACAGCATCAACAAAATTTATCCCTAAGAATGCTGCTACGATAATTGCCACGATTAATAAGATAACAAAGAAAAGCGTCGTGTAATATCTCCACTTAATCGAGATTTTACCTGCTTTCTCTCTTCGATAAATGTCAATCAAGATAATTGCACCTAATATCACGGAACTTACGAGAAAGACGAGGCTGGTTGTTAATAGCGAAATCAAGTCGTTAATCTTTGGAGCATATGTGATGTAGATCGCAATTAACGCCGTGACACTTATCCAAATTGCAAAATATGTCAGCAACTTCCACCTAAATTGTTTGATGGGATCTTCAGAAGTTCTAGCTGGTGATATGAAATAGAGCAAAATGGAAACGGTGAGCAAGCCAATGAGAG
>JBHLMB010000331.1:0-4266 GCA_048938565.1 Promethearchaeota archaeon
TTATCGCCAATTAATTCGTTCAAGTTCTATTAAACATTAACTATATTCTAGTAAATAACTCAATCTTTTATTTTAACAATATAATTAATTAATTTATTCCTCCACAATTCTTGGAAAAAATAAAATGTAAGGTTTGATTTTTTCTTCTTGATTACAATCCCTAACTTCTCAAGTCGTTCTATGTATTTCTTTATCGTTTTAGGAGGCATCCCTAATTCCTTCGAAAGGCGTGTTTTTGCGATGCCTTTGTTGATTATACCTACTTTACAATAGTTTTGGTTTTTAATTTCTTTATTAGTTTTTCTCTTCTTTTTACTAATAAATATTCTAAATAAAATAAAGCTTCAAATACAAAAACAATCATTAACAAGGAAAGTAACGATAATATTATCGCTATCAATATAATAAATTAGAGCATTCAAAATTTCTCCTTTCAATTATCTAATGTTTTGGTCGATTCAGCGTGGTATTTGAATGGATCGGCTACATAAAGCATCCTCCCCTCGTCTTATTGATATATATTGTCTTTCACAATCAAATTTAGAATCTTTTAAAAATATACAGAACTGTCAAAAGGCTTAAATACGAACTATGTCGTTTTATCTTCAATCGTAATCCAATTTTGGTACGATTCAGGAAGTGATATAAATGGTTATGATAATGATTACAACCTGGATTCCACAAGGAAAAGAGGCCCAGGCAGGTGCAAAATACCTTGATGTCATGCGCGAGCACGAGGCCGAATCGTTTGAAAAAAAAGTATTGCCTTTAGGGGTTGTTTCAACCAAACATGGAACTAAGGTTGTATCCATAGTAAAAATAAAAAAAGGATGTTACGAAAAAGCTATAAGCCTCGTTATGAAAAGGTTACTTGGATTGTCAAGCGTGGAAGGATTGCACTACAAGATCGAGACATTGCTCGCTGGAGAGGAAGCACTGTCGTTAGTAGGTTTAGGAATCCCAAAGCAACTCCCAATGTAAAAGGAACTATCCATTTTATATTTCATTTGAATTCGAAGAGGAACTTATAAGAACCGTAGAGGATTTATTTAGTTTATGGATGAAAATGAGTTTTGGGAAGTAATTTAACTGGTAAAAACTCGATCAAAAGGAAATTGCGAAAAACAAGCTATATTGCTTGAGGATTACCTGGCTGAACAACCAAAAGAAGAGATTATCAGTTACGAGCATTAGTCAAGGAAAAGAATTATATGAACTTCTTTTAAATCCTCCCGAGGTTGTTGCCGAGAAGTTAGATGAAAACAATTACCGCCCTCGTTTGACGATTGTGGATGCAACCTTTTGGGCATTGCTCAAAAAGCGTATAAGAGAAAGACGGGAAAATTCATATAGGAGGACGATACCGTAAAAATAGATGTTCCATATGTTAGCGCTGAAGAATTTAACGACATGCCCGAATGGGACGATTATAATTTAGAAGAATTATTTCCCAAGTTTACCAACAAGTTTTATGGATTGATGGATAATTGAATTTCATTCTTTTTTTGAATACTTGCAAAAATTAAAGGGAAAGAATAATTCTATTTTGAGCGATCAACATATCTCCCATAATGAGTTCCATTGCATCTTTTATATCTGGAATATTATCAGGAATGCTACGCTTGGCGTTTACGCTTGCCATGAGTACTTCGTTGAGACCTCTAAGGATCATGTCCGTGCTATACCAGGGCCGTTTAGACGCCCACCATTGTTGACAAGAGTGAATGCCTCGATCTAATAAGTTCCGTGCGTTGTCGAATAATTCCTTTCTTTCATTATCCATACTCTCGCGATATTTTGCGGATAAGTGGATTAATGTCAGGGCATACATAAAAAATCGGTGTTGTTCAATATGGATTTCATTTCCAGGATCGAACCATAGGGGAAATGGTACATCGTGAGCAATGTCGTATGGCATAGTAGACCAACTAGAAGCTCGTGGATCCTGCTTCGCACCTTTAGGAAATTTATCAACTATTTCTGAGACCGTACACAGTTTCACATCGTCTCTATGGGGAAGGTTATTGAAAAGTGGAATTAGGAAGTTTGTGATGGCGTGCTTGACATGATGTCCAAATGTCTCGCCATCCATCGCCGTTATGACATATGTATCTTCAAGAGTACTTGTATATTTAAGTCGATTTATGAACGCTTCCACGGTGTTTATCTTGTCAAAGGCACAATCGATAGAAATATAATCGTCACGGAAAACGAGCTTCAAGCCGTTATGGGCTTGAGAGATGCTTTTTATTGGAAATTCCGGGAGAATATTAGCGATACCACTTGCTATCATCCAATCGAATCCAGCTTTTTTCACAGTTTTTATTACCTCCTCGGAGATAGCCATTTCAGGAGGGAAAAAACCACGAGGAGAATATAACTTACCAAAAAAATGTTCATTTGTTTCGTTATTTAGTTGAATTTGCCTCTTTATTTCTGGTTCTGGAATGAGAGGCAAAAGAGGATGAAATTTTGCCGAGCCTGTGAATTCCACTTGTCCTTTAGACGCTAATGTAATTATTAATCCTATGAGATCGTCGTATCCAAAGTCGTGTAATTGTTCAGTAAGCGTTCCATTAATGTTTAATGTGATTTTTGCTTCTGGATTATCCCATAAGGCTTCAAAAATAGGTTTATAAGACTCATCAACGATTTGATTAATAACAGAGGGAATTTGGACGGGAGGTTGGTAAATATGAAACAAAAACGCAAAATAAATAGTCATTATTAACCAGCATTTAATTGAAATTTCTTGATAGTATTTTATATCAACTTCACATTCTAAAAGTTTTCCTTTAAAACATCAAGATGACACAATTTTCTACAAAACCTAAAACTTGAAATTTTTCTTCTTAAATATCTAAAGCCTTTTATGAATGAACATTTATAATATGATTAATAAAAGTTGGATGATTTTTCATTGAGAGAATACCATCTACCCTTTGTCATCATCGTTATGGTTTTCGGGTACCAGATAAGTTTTTATCTTCTATATAGATATCTAAAGGTTAGAAAAGAAGGATTGGATTTGAATAAATTTTTTCTGGCTTTTAGTCTACTTTACGCATTTGGTTTTACCGGTTTATCTTTAAGACATTTATTTCTTCACTATTTTGAAGATTTCGATTCATTCGACACTCTCATCAATATATCCCATTTTATGATATTTTTAGCGGGATTCTTATTCTTAATTACAATTTCAAATAAAGCGTTTAATTACATAATAAGCACTAAGATGAATAAAATCATAAATGCTACAAATGTGATTATGACGATTCTCATATTCCTGATATCAGACAGAATCGTTAAGAATGTACTCATTTTAGCGGCTGTTATAACAGGAGGAATTTTCGCTTTAGTATTTCATATTCAACTAATAAAAAAGTCAACAGGCCAGATCAAATCTCGTTTGAGATATTTATCTTTTGGGAATTTCATCATAGGGATAGCATTTGTGTTCTTTGCGGAAAAGAATCTCCTTATTTTCAATTCACAGCAACAAGAAGTGATTAAATTACTTTTTGCTCCTACTGTCATTTTAGGTCAAATAATCGTATTTCTTTCGATTTATGATATCCCCATTTTTCTTGAATTCAATTGGAAAAATAACCTCATTAAACTATATGTAATTGATGGAAGAAACAAGCAAATCATTTATGACTACGACTTTACTAAATCGAGCAGGAAAGATCTAGATTCGACTCAATACGATGATAATGACAAAGTATTCTTTTCAAGCGGATTAATTGGAATAGAAAACATTGTCAATGCAGTAACGGACTCTCAAAAAGAAAAAATCACGAAAATACAACAAGGAGACATGCTCATATTGCTCAACCACGGAGATGATCCGTTTAGTTTTGTGATCTATTGCACCACCGTGAAAAAAGAACTATTAAGTACGAGATTCTTCTTACGAGTAATAAAAAGGGATTTCCAAAACAATTTTAAAACAATATTACATTATTTAGATGCGATAAAAGGAAAAGAAAAAGAAATTTTTTACCAATTTAATTCAAATATTGCGAATATAATAGAAACAATTTAAGATTATGATGCTGTTGCTTCAAACCATTCAATTTCCACTTAGAGGCTCATTTATTATAGAAGCATCGTTAATTACCGAATGGATTATCACAGCATTATTTTATCAGCTTTCTCTTGTATTTTATAAGCGCGCAAAACAAGATAAATATGGGCTAAAAAGCTTGCAAGAAAGAGCATATTTTTGGGTATATTTCAGTTTTTCAACTATGTTGGTCTTAT
>JBHLMB010000332.1:0-4264 GCA_048938565.1 Promethearchaeota archaeon
TTAGTATCTTGAATGTACCGGAGAGGGCAACAATTACAAATATGGGCGCAGAAACGGGCGCAACGACTTCCATTTTTCCATCCGATAATATCACGCGGGAATTTTTAAAGTTAGAAGGAAGAGAGGAGCAATGGATTGAACTCAAATCGGATTCTGAAGAGGATTACGAGAGAATCATAGAAATCGACCTTTCTAAAGTTGTTCCACTCGTAGCTAGACCACACTCTCCTGGAAATGTGGTTCCCATATCAGAAGTAGAGGGAATAAAAGTTGATCAGGTGGCAATAGGATCATGTACGAATAGTTCATTGAAAGACATGCTCATAGTTGCTGAGCTCCTCAAGGATCGTACGGTACATAATGAAACAACTCTAGGTATTTCTCCAGGATCTAGACAAGTGCTTCTCGAACTTTCGAGGTCAAAAGCCTTAAAAAATATTATATCATCAGGAGCGCGTGTGCTTGAATGCGCCTGTGGTCCTTGTATTGGCATGGGATTTGCCCCTAAAACAGATGCTACTACGGTTCGCACATTTAATCGTAATTTTTTTGGACGGAGCGGAACTGAAACAGCAAACATTTACCTTACTAGTCCCGAAACTGCCGTGGCAGCTGCAATCTTTGGCGAATTAACTGACCCAAGAATGCTTCAAAACTATCCAAAAATAAAACTACCAGATAAAATCACTATCAACGACTCTCTCTTGGTGGAACCTTCAAAAGATCCCGACTCGATTGAAATCATTAGAGGTCCAAACATTGCTCCTTTACCCGAATCAAATCCATTATCAAATGATCTTACGGGACTAAAAGTACTCCTAAAAGTCGAAGACAATGTAACTACAGACGATATATTGCCTGCTGGAGCAAAAATTTTGCCATTTAGGTCGAATCTTCCTAAAATAAGCGAATTTGTATTCGAACAAGTGGATCCTACTTTTTCTAATCGAGCGCTTGAAACAAAAAAAACAGGAAGAGGAGGTGTTATTGTTGCGGGGGAGAATTACGGGCAAGGATCAAGTCGTGAGCATGCTGCTTTAGCTCCAATGTACCTTGGAATTAAAATAATTCTAGCAAAATCGTTTGCGAGAATTCATCGTGATAACTTGGTGAATTTTGGAATTCTACCTTTTACATTCTCTAATCCAGAAGATATTGATAAGCTTGATATGGATGATGAATTGGAAATCTTAGAGATTAGAAAAGCTCTTGAAAAAGGTCAAAAGCGGCTCCTGATTAAAAATAGGACTCTTTCAGTCGATATCGAGGTTATGCACGATTTATCCTTAAGAGAAGTCAGAGTCATTCTGGAAGGAGGCAAACTAAATTACACTCGTAATATGGTTAATTAAGTAATCTCTAATTATTAATCTTAAAATTATATAATTTGATAGGTTGTTAAAAAGATTTAAATTTTTCATTTGTATTGAAAACCCACGAAAGGGAAGCATCCTAATCGCTGCCCTTCTAACATTTTTAAGAGCAGTTCATTTTATCCGTAGTTATTTTTATTTATATTTTTAAAGAACAGCATTCCAACTTTTTTACCGTTAGTTTCTCCGACGACTGCATCAATAAGAAGGAATTTCTTGCCCTCTTTTTTAAATTCTATGAGGACATCCTTTTCCACATAGACTTCGAAGCTTGGGTCCGTTTCAAATTTATGCCATCGTACGAATTCGGGATAATCCTCTAAAACCTTGTATTTTTCCACTAATTCGAGCACGTTACCACAGAAGAAAGCGGTTCAAGTGGAAGAAGAAAACGCAAAGATTGCTACTACGAGCTGGTTTAATTCTTTTGCATCCTTAACGAGGTCTTGCTGTTCTAAAATGTAATCCAATGCGGTTTGAGTGAACGATATTCTAAACAAAAATCACCTTTTCTTGTAAAAAAAATAATAATACTGGATATTAGTGATAATAATATTACATTTTTAAAAAGTTATAGATAGAAAAAATTATTCGTGAGGAAGTAACAATATCAAGCCTGCTATCGTTACGATTCCCAATACGAATATGATTGCTTGTAATATCGATTTTTTCAGGTCTTTTTGCTTGAGAAGTTCGGGCATGAGTTCCGTGGATGCAATATACAGGAAGCCTCCTCCAGAGAACGCTAATATGAATAGGTTAAACATCTCAACTAAATCTGACAAGAGAAAAGCAACAAATCCGCCGAGTAGTGCAATCATTGCGCTCAGAAAATTATAGAAAAGAGCATTTTTCTTTGAAAACCCTCCATAAAGGAGGATACCAAAATCTCCAATCTCTTGTGGTAATTCGTGAAATAATACGGCAAGAGTTATTATTATACCATCTTCAATACCACTCAGAAAGCCAACAATGATAACAATACCATCTAAAAAGTTATGCAAACCATCGCCTATTAAATTTAATAGAGCAAAGTTTTTTATATTTCCCTTATCAACAGAAAGATTTGTACCTTCCATTACATTACTATAACAGACGAGTTCTTCTTCTTTTTGATGAACATGTCCGTGAAACCAGTAAATAAATCTTTCGATGACAAAAAATACGACATAACCCACGAGAATAATCAAGAATATTGTACTCACTTCAATATCAAGAGATCCTTCTTCAAGATGATGGATTGCTTCGGGAATTAGATCAAATAAGGCCGTGGCAAGAATGGTTCCCGTCGCGAATGCCACGAGAACGAATAATATCTTATCAAGGGTTTGTTCTTTCAAGGAAATCATAAACACCCCTGTCAAACTCACGCATCCAATTAAAAAAACCATCAAAAATCCTAGTAAATATTCCAAGTTAATTGAATCCAAGAAAGTTATTTTATTCTATTATCATATTCTAAAAAATATAAAAATATTTTTGATTGTAAGCTGTTTTTTTAATTTCTTCCAGAGAATGAGCCCTAACCAAGCATGATGGTGTGGTTCTGTCTATAGGATAAAAGAGAAATTCTTATAATAATCTATTGATATATCATTAGTATACATTTTCTATAATCTATAAAAAACTACTAATAAAAAAATTGAATATATATGGAAAAAATAAACGCACATTCGATGGAACCTGAAGCTGTCGTAAAAGCGTTCAATACTTCCTTAGACGAGGGATTGTCTGCCGATGAAGTCGAAATTCGTCTTCAAAAGTACGGTAAAAATGAGCTTGTGAAAGAAAAAGGGAAAACCGCTTTTCAAATTTTTATAGGACAGTTCAAAGATTTTCTCATTTACTTGTTATTTTTCGCAATTATTGTTTCCTTAATTATTGGAGCGTTGGAATCGAGCAAGTATTCATGGAGTTGGGTTACAGAATATACTGACGCAATCGTCATAATTGCCATCTTGATCGTAAACGCTATTTTAGGATTTTATCAAGAATATTCAGCAGAAAAATCCCTTGAAAGCTTGAAGAAACTAGCTCCGCATTATGCAAAAGTACGTCGAGAGGGGATTGTCAAGGAAATTGCGGTTGAAGATTTAGTTCCAGGAGACATTGTATTAATTGAAGAAGGTGATAAATTTCCTTCAGATATACGACTTTACAAGGAATTTTCCTTGCATGTAGATGAGGCAATTTTAACTGGAGAATCTAAACCCGTAAAGAAACATATAGATCCTGTAGATGAAAAGGAGATACTCGCAGACAGGACAAACTTAGGATACATGAACACGATAATAACGCGAGGGAACGGAGTAGGGATCGTGATTGGCACCGGAATGAACACAGAGATAGGGAAAATTGCAGAAAAACTACAGGAAGAACAAGTCGAAGCAAGTCCTTTCCAAAAAGAAGTGGATCGATTTGGAAAAACATTAGGAATTCTGATAATTGTCATTTGTATCGGAGTTTTTTTAACGGAATTAGTGATAATAGTTATAAATCAAGGAGGATTTTATTTTGGAGAAGAAGAATTTGATGAGATTATCGAAGCTTTTGAATTATCGATTAGTCTTGCCGTATCAGCTGTACCTGAAGGACTTATAGTCGTTATAACGGCCGTCATGAGTATCGGAATGAAAAAAATGGCAAATCGGAACGCATTAGTAAGAAAATTAACTGCTGTAGAAACATTGGGAAGAGTCAATATTATTTGTTCGGATAAAACTGGCACGCTCACAAAAAACGAGATGACTGTTGTAAAAGCCTTTATTGGAAGCAAGGAATATGATGTCGAAGGTGTTGGTTATGCAATTGAAGGAAAAATTATGGAAGGAGATAAAACCGTCCAATTATCTCCTGAAATAGAGCGATTCTTAGAAGTATCAAAGTTTTGC
>JBHLMB010000333.1:0-4239 GCA_048938565.1 Promethearchaeota archaeon
TCCCACGCATAGAGTATTTCTTGGATTGCCTATTAACGAAGAAATGAAAGAAATATTAAAGAAAAAGGGAATTAAGAAAGCGTTATTAATGGGAGAAATGCATGCCACCACTACAACACCTATCGATTTTAAAGCTCGGTCTATGGTTTACGATCTCATGAGGTACAGGAGAAATCCATCTTCAGATGACGATTTGGAACGCATCGGATTTCGAGCGTTTGATCTAGTCGAGTTGGACGGCAAGGATTGGATGGAAGAGAATTATTCGGAAAGACATGCAAAATTGCTTGATTTATTAGGTAAGGACGGAAGGATCGCCGCAATCCGAACTAAAGCGTTTTCTAACACGCACGATCTTCAAGATTATTATCTAAAAAATGTAGTAAAAGGAGGGCACGAAGGTTTAATCGTCAGAGCAGGGCACCTTACTGTTAAGATCAAACCAGTCAACACGCTTGATGTCGCAATAATTGCGATCGCCGAAGGTAGGCAAGATTCGCGGTTGAAAGACGATCAACTAGCGACAGCTCTAGTTGCTCTCCGATATCCAGACGGAAATTATCAGATACTTACGAGAGTGGGAGGGGGATTGACAGATGATCAACGGAAAGATATATGGTCCAAATTTGAGATAATAGAATCAAAAAGTTTCATTACAACAACTCGCGATGGGAGGGCAATGAAAATGGTAAAACCCCATTTAGTGGGGCAATTAGAATATTTAGATATCATTACAGATCACGACGGGGAATCTATAATGCAACCTTCTTTAAATTTCGATCCTGAGAAGAATGAATGGGAAATGATTCGTCTGATGCCATTCGTGAAGCTTATACACCCTAGATTTATCGAAACTAATCCAATTAGAAATGACAAGGACGCCACTAACATTGAAGACGTTCGAATTAGTCAAATTACTGATTTGATTGACATTCAAGTATCCGATTCCGTAAAAGCGCTTGATCTCAAACCATCAGAAGTATTAGCAAGGGCAATATATGCCAAAGGCGAGGGCGCAGTCAAGAAGTTTATAGCCTTGAAAACAAATAAGGGCGAAAGCGGATACTTCCCTAACTATGTGGTGTACTTCTTGGATTACAGTAGTGGACGAAAGGATCCAATAAAACGAGGTGCGAAAATAACAAATAATATTGAACAAATGTGGGAAATTTACGATAATTGGATAAATCAGGAAATGATGGGAACCAAAGGAACTTTAAAACGTGGTTGGAATGAATATTCCAAAAAAGATAATCGTTAAATAGTTTAAAAGTATTATAGGGCTTTCTTATTGAGTGGACACGCATCAACGCAAAGATTGCTTTCCAAGCATACATCCTGTTCTAGCATTGCGTTTTGTACCACGTCAGCAGTAGTAATTTCATCCATATAAATAAAACTAGATCACATTTCCCCCTTTTAAACCCTTGAATTTAGATTAATTTATTAAGACATGTTATTATTACCTTAATACTACAAAATATAGATGATAAAATGAATGATTTAGAACCTATCTCTTATACTTTTTATGTTATCGGCCCCTTCAACTCTCGAATGATAATCGATAATCTGGGTTTAATTGGAAGGTACGAAGATTTCAGAAAAGCAATGTACAAGAGTTTAATTCCAAATTATACTGATAAAATTCTAATCGAGAAATTAGGGATGGAACCTGAAAGTATAAAAAAATGGTTATTGGAAGGAAGTACACGAGCGTGCGTTGAAGATGATGATGTTCGCCTGTTTAAAAAAACAGGAGAAAGTGGAGTAACTCTCAAGGATAAGAGCTTGTTAGTGATAAATGTAAATGAAACATTTGAATTGCCAAAAGGGACATTAAATTGGGATCTTTTTGAATCAGCACCTAAAATTGTTTTTGAATCGATGAATTATCACGAATATGGAATTGGAATGGTTTATTGTAAATTAGAAGTATCATTTAAACGAGACCTATTAGATATTGCAAAAACGGAGGCTAAACAAATTATAACGAATGTATTAGATGCGGTGATTACATTTCCAGGTTTAATCGAAAGAACAAAAGCTATAGAAAAGGATGTATATGAAGCATACTTGAAAATCTATGATGAATTCCAACTAGTTCCTCCCATAATATCTTATGAGGGATTATTTGCCGGACAACCCTCCGCTGTTCCTCTATGGGGCCATATAGTCATAGTCAGAAGAGACCTCGACGATTCAAGAGAGGATGAAATTAAGCAATTCTTAGATAATTTAATTGATATAAGTCATCCTGATGGAGCAGTAGATTTTGCGGAAGGGACAAAAGGTTACGTCCACATCGGATGGGGTAATAGTCTATGGGCAGGATTAGACGATAGGGAGTTAAATTATGCTAAGGAAATCCTGAGATATGTAGAAGTTGAATGGAGAACTCTTCAAGTATTCAACGAAGTCCTTTATAGACGGTTGAATCAATGGGCTTCTTTCGATACGCTTCACAAAAAAGCAATAAAACAAACCATGTTTTGGATTAACGAGCTTCGAATGGAAATGGAATTATATTCCTTGGACAAATCAAATTACTTACAAAATCTCGCTCCTTTTGCCCATTTTGTATACAATGAAACTGTAGAAAGTTGGCGTATTTCTCAAATGGAGAATTTTTTCAAGGAAAAGCTAGAAGTATTTGAATACCTCCACCAACAGGGCAAGGACACTTTAAACGAGCTTAGTGACTCCCGTATAAACAACATTCTATTCATTTTCACGTGTTTATCGTTAGTAAGTACTTTTATTGATGGTTTGACCTTTGCTTTAGCTGATAATATCGAGGAATTGATACCTTTTCGCTTGTTCTTGTTGTTCTTTCCACCAATAGCTTTTATAATCCTGATATTGTTAATTTTTAGCAGGATGGGTGCTTGGAAAAAAAAGCAACGACGTTGCTAATTCCATCTTTTTTTTTTGTAAAAAACTTTATCTCGATTGATCAAATATTGTTATAACAACCCAATAGCTAATTTGGATAAAATATAATTGAATACCTCATCCTAACATTATTCTTGTTAGATGTAATTGTTTTCCTTTATGCGATCGTTAAAGAGAAAGCGAACTTAATTAAATTTAGCTAACCATTATTAATGCCTTTGATAGCTTTGTATTTCGCGATTGGTACACTAGCAATTATTAATTTCGATTAGTTAATCTTAACAGGGCTCCTATTTGGAGGTATTGGAGATATATTTTTGGTAAACAGAGAAAATGAAAAATATTTACTAACGGGAATGGCTTGTTTTTTGATTGGTCACATATTCTATATCTTGTCTTTTGGTTTTTTTGTGGTTGGTAATTTTGTAAATTTTCTTTTATTTGGAATTCTATTAATCATTCTCATCTTATTAATTTCAGTTATTACCATTCCCAAATTCAAGAACGGGTTAGGAGATATGAAAATTCCCGTTCTTGTTTACATGAACATAATAATTTTAATGCATGTCTTTACAATCTTGAGACTATCAGTTCTAAAAATTTATTGCCCCTGTTTCTGCTTAGTATACATTGGATCGATATTTTTCATCCTTTCTGATTCATTAATTGCATTAGATCAATTTGGAGAGTCAAAGGTACATTCAGTTCAATTTTATATTGATTTAACCTATATTTTAGGACAATTCCTTATCGTCCAAGGAGTTATATTAACAGGATATCCATTATTTCCTTGTTTTAATTAAGGAATTCATTTTTTGTAAAATTACCTCGTTTTTCTCAATTTTTATACGCCCGCGTAATTTCTTTTGAACAAGTAATGAATCAAGTAATTTTTTTCCTTCCAAGAAATTTAATACAGCCCACCTCACTGAATCGTCTGGATCATCTAATAAGGGTAAAATATAATCAAAATAATCAATACCTCCAGATAATTCAGATGCAATGATGATGGCTCGTGCTCGCTGGATAAAATCAGGATGATATAGTCGTGAAACCAGGGGAAGTGCTATAATGGAATCTTTTAGTGAATTTGCTAAATAATTAAGTATTTTCTTTCTCCAATCATCTTTTTTAAGAGATTTGATGGTAGATACTAGCGTTTTTTGAGCTTTTACACCAATTTTTTCCAAGCTATCAAATGCGATGTAAAAATTTTCTGATAAATCTAATGTCAAGTTATAAGCGAGAGCTTGTATGTTTTCAATAGTAATCTCTGATAGCCTAATCGTATCCCAACGGATGCTATCTCCTGTAGACCAAGAGTTCTTATTACCAATCATCACTATT
>JBHLMB010000334.1:0-4230 GCA_048938565.1 Promethearchaeota archaeon
TTAATTAAATCCCCAAACTCGTAATATTTATCAGCAATGAGCTGTTCGAAGGAAACATCATCGTGGAGAATTCGAATACGTAGCATTGACCTCCGAAATCGATCGACATAAATTTCTCCCAGCTCTATCTTTTCTTCTTCGTGATAGGCTTCCGTCCACCGCGTTAAAGTATTTAGCAAATTATACGATTTTGGTTTGTAATCAAGCTCGAAGATCGTTCCACCATCAGAAAGATCTATATACACATTAAGCGTATCAGATTCGATTAAGACATCATTCTTACTATTCTTTGTGAAATCAATAGCCTCCAACCAGGTGTATGAACTCTTTTGAGCCACGAGCAAACCGTTCATTTCGTCTATTAAGTTTTCTGCGTTGATCAAGTGAGAATATACGGAAAACCGCAAAAACTGCAAATAAACGCCTCCAAATAAGCCGTGCCAGTAGCAATCGTTGCATTGACTCTTATAAATCTCGTCCCAGCTTTCAAGAACTTTTGGTTTTAAAACCGATATTAACTCATTATCCTTAATTTTTTTAATCTTCCGTTCAATATCCAATAATTTTTCTCTTACATAAAGCATTTTCTTATGCATATTGTTTGATTCGGGATATTTTACTAGAAAAAAGCGCCAAAATCCTCCTTTTAAAAATTGGTATGCCTTGTTCCATGTTTTGTATTTTTTTGTATAATCAATGAATATATGATATTGTCTCCTAACTTCGGTGGGAAGAACCCATTCTTCCATCTTATCGTAACTTGCTGTGGGCAAGTACACCAAGCCTTTTGCGGGATGTTTTTTCATATATTCTGAAAGGGTGATCGATTTAATCCAATCATTTTCTTCAACTTGTTTAAATAGCGTGGGCAAGAACGGCCTTCCATTATCTCCTTCTTGATGACCGTATCCTTCAACATAACAAATTTTATGCGTAGAACCCCATATGCCCATTTTTTCTGCGTCTGAGATGAGTAAGGCCATTTTATCCCCTTTTTCATCGGCTACACTACGCAAGTAGTCGATCGCCATATATGTAGGTTTCCATGGCGTTAGATATCTAAGTTCTTCGTTTATTGGGAATATTCGTAAGGTTTTGCCTTCATCCTCCGTGATATACGAATAAAATGTATCATCTTGAGTGATACCTGAGGATCTAAAATGATTATCGTCAACGATGACATATTTCAAACCAACTTCATTTAGAAAAGAGGGATAGGTAGGCTCCCAAACTCTTTCTGATAGCCATGCTCCTTGAGGTACTAACCCAAATTCTTCTTCAATTAAATGTGAAAGCTTCCTCATCTGAGCAATCTTATCTCTCATAGGAATAATGGCATAAATTGGCTCGTAATAACCTCCTCCTATTATTTCTATTTGCTTTCTTTCAGCCATAAGCTTGAGCTTTTCCACAAATTCTGGTTTGTTTTTAATAAACCATTCCAATAAGTTTCCCGAAAAATGAAGCGCTGCTTTTACTTTAGAATGCTTGAAAAGCGTGTCAATCAAAGGACCATAAGATTTATCGTGACAATCCTCTATAACATGTTCGAAATTATCTACGGGTTGATGAAAATGAAAAATCATTGGAAAAAATATGCTTTTATCAGTCAATATAATACATACCTTTTTTATGTTAATGAAACATAAAGAGTCATAGGTTTTTATTTGTATCTTATAGAAAAATTTTATACTCTATAGGTTCTAAAATATTTCTTAGGAAGTTAAAAATTGAATTATCATTAGAAAAATGTCTGGTGAAATAACAAAAGAATTACTGACAAAAGAATTCAATACACCTAAATTTAAAGATTGGTTGATCAAAAGACGGTGGTTTGCAAATAAGGGAAAATTCTTGGATGCTAAGTTTGAAATTTTACTCTCAGAGTATAGCTTATTAGACAAAAATATAGCACTTTTAGTTCTTAAAATTTCAAAAAAAGATTATATTAAAAGCTATTTCACCCCATTTGTGATTTTTTTCGATTTAAATGAAATCTTAGAATCAAACGAAAGAAATCAAATTGAAATTGACCAATTAGAAAAAGATGCATATAGTGGTGAAATTCGAATCATCGAGGCGGAATTTTTTAAAAAATATTGGCGTTTACTACTCTATAGTGATCACATAAAAAATGGATTGCAATTATTTGTTAATTTTAAAAGCATTACTAAAAATTCCAATTTTCACCTCGAACAGCTTGGAAAGGGAAATACAACTAATATGGTCTTCCAGTTGTATTTTGAAGATACAAAAGTAAAATATATATTAAAATCCTATAAAATTTTTGAAAAGAATTTAGAAACAGAAAAATTAAGCCTCTTAAAAAAAAATGGCTATAAAAATGTCCCTGAAATAATTGGCCGCATTAATTTTAGGAACATAGATGTAATAAGCGTTATGAAGCACATAGAAAGCACGGGGAATATAGGGGAAGTCTACTGGAATGAGCTCAATACCTTTATTTTCAAGTTAATTGCTGAGAAGAATAGTAAGACTTCGCTTTCCAAGGACACTCATAAGTTAAATAGTATGATAGAACAATATTGTTCGTTATCTTTGTATTTTTCGAGGATAATTGCTGATAATTTACAAGCATTGCACAATAATCTAATCTTTAACGATGATCCTAACTATAATATTGAAAATATTAATTTCCGGAGTTATTTTTTAAATTTTACAGAAAAAATAAATGGGCTTATACAAATAGTGGATGATCATCTAAATCATACCGCTATAGAGCAAAATGATCTCTATTCTGAAACGAAAAGACTATTAAAAAATATCCCTGAATTGATTAACCAGCTAATTAAAAAAAAAAATCTCCAAGAGATAAAAATTCAACCTATTCACCAAGACTTGCATATGGAACAAATCCTTTATAAAGAAGATGATAATAAATATATATTATACTTTCTTGATTTTGAAGGAGATCCACAACGACCTTATGAAGAAAAAATAAAAAAAAACCCGATTGAGAAAGATTATGCGTCATTTCTAAGATCCTTCAGTTATATACGCCTCAATACTTTTCTAAATTTTATCACGAATACCCAAAAACAAAAGAATTTATCGATAATCCCCCCAGAAATATTGTGCTCAGTTGTATTAAATCAAGATTCTCAATGGAGTAAATATAAAAAAATTGCAGAAGTTTTGAATTTCTGGGAAAAAAAATTATCAAGAATTATTTTAAAGACTTCACCAGTAAATAATTCATTAATAAATCTCTTCTCCATAGAAAGGATTTTAAACGAGTTAAACTACGAGATCTTATATAGACCAAAACAATTATTTATCCCAATTTTAAGTTTAAAGACCATAATAAATGGATTGTAATTATTTTAGAATATCATTTTGAATTGTAATATCAAAACAAATATAGTATCTCCATAAATTTTATACATTATTGACATGCATATTTAAATAATTTTATTCATTTTGTTCTTTACCAAACGATTTAACACTAAAGTGAAAAACATGGTGCAATACAAGCTAACACCTGTTAAAAAACCATTTTCAAATAAGATTAAATATGAAGATGGTACTCCTGAAAAAGTATTTAGATTTTCTACGGAACTTGGAATGCTTTCAAGAGAAGAACTTGAACTTTTAGTGAAGCTAAAAAGCGGTGAGAAAATTCCCGATACGGCAAGAATTAAAATCCTTATCCGTGAGTTGCTAAAAAAAAGGATTATCGAAAAAGTAGATTGAAAACAATTCATTAAATTATTTTTAACTATCTTTTATGAAAATATTCTTTTAATTATCCAATTTTGCAAATTCAAAAGAATAGTGTTCGGCACTTCTTCTAATAGGATTTACTTTTTGTTTATAAGCCTTTTTAGCGTCCTTACTTTTTGATAATTGTTCCGTTGTCCAAGCTTTATCAAAATCTTGTTCAGATCCCATTTTAACGAGTTTATAAATAAAGGCTTCAACAAATTTTTCAGGACCAAACTTATTGGAGATTAAAATGTATTTTTCCCTATCAATATATTTGGGAAACAATCCATAATGAGCACAAATATCTAATTTATAATCTAAATCGTCAATTTTTCCCTCTAATCTCGCTAGATCATTGATGAATTGGGCAATTTCAATCCCTAGATCTATCTGCTCCTCTTCTTCAAAATTACTAACTA
Source organism: Promethearchaeota archaeon (assembly GCA_048938565.1). Taxonomy (GTDB): domain Archaea; phylum Asgardarchaeota; class Lokiarchaeia; order Sigyniarchaeales; family SOKP01; genus FT1-020. The sequence goes on from JBHLMB010000334.1 coordinate 4,146, forward strand.
AAGTGTTGAAAAAACTTCTCTTGAGCAGCACTAGATTATTATCATTGGTTGATTTAATCGATTCTTGATCAACCATAACAAATCT
>JBHLMB010000335.1:0-4230 GCA_048938565.1 Promethearchaeota archaeon
TTATTATTAATGCCAGAGGCCATAGAAAAAACAGATTTGTAAATATGATGGCAACCAGTTCTTTTAAAAATGTTATGCCGGAAAGCAAAATTTTGGGTTCATGCGCAGACTCAGGCTCCGATGTTATCATTTCCCCTGGTGCTAACTCCAACTGGAGCGAAGGCCCGTGATGATATTTTTCATACTTGTTCGAAAATTTAGATACTTCTTTTTTTTTCTTGTTTGACGATTGTATTCTAAGATATCCTGCTGTTATACCCAAGCTGATTGTAGATATCGAAAGAACAGTTATTATAATGATTGAAGTTTGATCAACTATAGGAACATTTTCATTTCCACTCGATTCGGGAATTATTTCGCATGTTGAAACATTGACGAAATCTTGGGGAGATTCTTGATTTATAGTTTCCATGTAAATCCAATCCGCGGATCGGGCAACATTTGAAATGCGTAATTCGTTAATACTACCATTGAGCTCACTCGATCCAATCGTAAGAGGTCCGGGAACTTCTTTTATTTTTTTTTCGTATTCTTTCAATGCAACTTCAACCCCATCAATCAATATTCTCATGTATTCACCATCCTGAATGCAGGTCACGTGAATCCATGTACCCTTTTCGAGGGGTGTTAAATATATTAGATTATCCTTGTCGTCGCTTTCGGACTCTTCGTTTAGACTAAAGACCAGATTTCCGTTTGGATCTATTGAAACAGCATAAGCTTGTTTTTCAGAAGTTCCTTTAGAAAGAATAAATGTGTTGCTGGTGCGTTCATCTATATTATTTAATTTTAACCAAAAGCTAATTGTAATAGTCTCTGCCATGTTTAGAGATTCATCGTCGCTTACTATAATAGATTCTATATCATTTGAAAAATCTGCTATTGGTCCTATATATTCATCATCTAGGTTTGCAATGGGAGTGGTTTCATCAGTTAGCGTTCTTTCAATTATTCTCCCATCGTTATCATTACTTGTAGAATCCCCGGCAATGCCCATATCGTTCTCGCTGAAATGCCAGGCTCCAACATAATATATATCCCAGACGGCTTCTGAATTTTCTTGAGATTCTACTAAAGAATTTCCAAACTTCATTATGATCTCTATAGGTTCTTTCGTAGGTATTTTTGGAATTCTTATCCACGCAATCAAGTGAGAATGGGTTCGGTTGTAGTTTGGATTATAGTTTTCAATTTCGTGGTTAAGTTGTTGATCCTCATAAAAAAAGGCAATATCATCTCCATCAGATTGAGCGTGATCCTTGAGATCGGCGTCAAAAAGGGATAAAAGTATAGGAAAAGATTCGAATACCTCTAACTCGGAAGTGCTAGTAGGATTTATTATAATTGATTTATAAAAATTAAATTCATGGTCGTTTGATTGTTTAAGTTTGTTTTGATTATGTAATTGAACTTCAGGATTTAATTTATCATAAAATAGTGAAAGGAATAATAATGTGATTAGAATACAGAAAAAATATATACTTTTGTGATTAGTCTTAATGTTTTTGAAAACATGGAACATTGTAAAAACCTTGATGGTGCAAGATTTATTGAAAAAAAATATCTCCTATATCTTTATATTCAGAGAAACCTTTTAACTATATCTAGAAACTTTCAAAAATATATAAATATTTATAAAAGAGTAATTTTTTTCTGGAATCTTCAAGTACTTAAGCTCTGAAAAATTAGCATAATTTTAAATTTTTTTTTTTATTTATCTAGTTAAAAGCATTTAAGGATATTATACATGAATGTAGCAGAAGTCTTAAAAGAAAAAATGGATTCTGGCCAAATAATTCTTACCGAATTTGAAAGTAAGGAAATTTTAAAGGAGATTGGTATAGATATCCCGCTTCAAAGATTAATCAAGTCTAAAGAAGAGGCTATAGAATCAGCGAAAGAACTGGGATATCCCATAGTCATGAAACTAATTGCCGAGGACGTGGTGCATAAATCGGATTCGGGAGCAGTAAAATTAAACATTAATACTCGGGAAGAAGTAAAAAAAGCTTTTGATGGGCTTATATCAATAACTTCAAGGTCAGAAAAGACTATTTCCGTGCAGCAAATGGCCAAAGAACCCATAACGGAGCTAATAATTGGAATGACAACGGATCCTCAATTTGGACCAGCCTTGATGTTTGGAATTGGAGGTATTTTAGTCGAACTCTTGGAAGACGTGAGCTTCAGGATAGCGCCCTTAACGGATTACGACGCAAAAGAGATGATAAAAGAAATCAAGGGATTTCCAATATTAAATGGATATCGAGGCAAGCCAAAAGCAGATATTAACGCAATAGTAGATATACTCCTAAAAATTTCGGATTTCGTCGTGAAACACGAGGAAATATTCGAGATGGATCTTAATCCCGTCTTCATATACGAATCAGGATTAATTTGTGTCGATGCAAGAATAATTTTAAAAAGTAAATAAAAATAGTTTCTGGTTTATAGATATAAAATTAATGAATAATTTAGACCATGCTACAATGCTCGATAATATTCAGGCCTTAAAGCGTCCTGATGTTTCAGGCCAAAATCTAATACCTTGAGAATATCGTCTTTATCACGGTCTAAAACTCCCTTGATAGGTAAATAATTAGAGGCATGATTTGATCGAAATATACAATTTGCGTTTTTATTATCAAATTCTACATGTTGAAAAAATGTTTTTAATTCTTTTAATATTTCCGTTGAATTCATCTCTTTAAATTTATTTTGGGCCCTTTTTTGAAAAATGGGCGTTCCAGGAGGTACTATCAATGAAAGAAACGATATATACCACTTCCTATCGTCATTTGGACATATTTTATTGACTAGATCAGCGGATTCCTTAGCGTGAAGTTTTGAAATCTCATCGTTTCCAGCCCCTCCTAAGCCATTAATTAGTGTAGCTGATAATGTTATGTTGGCCTTCATTAATTTTTTTGAAGCATTAATGTAGTCTTCTTTTATTGCACGCTTGTTTACCTTTTCTAGCAATTCATCATATCCAGATTCAAATCCAACATAAGCAATTTTAAGGCCTGCTTCCGATAACCGAATTAATTGCTCATCTGACTTTTTTAGGATGTCCTTAGCATGTGCGTAGACTCCGCATCTTTCGAGCCTAGGAAAAAGCTTATTGGCGTATTCCGTTACCTCAATTAATTTTTCGGTTGGAGTTACCATTGCGTTTCCATCTAAAAAGAAGATCCTTCGCACATTTGGCCCGTATTGCCTTCGAGCAATGTCCAAATCTTTTTTAACGGCCTCTATATCTCTAACTAAGAAATGTTTTCTGAGATTTGACATACAAAAATCGCATTTAAAAGTGCATCCTTCTGTCAATTGGATCAAAAGAGAACGCGCTTCACTTGGAGGCCTAAATACAGGCGCACAATAATAGATTTCTTCAAATGTCATTCTTCTTGTTTTAATGGGGCCTTTTTATTTGATAATCAGAGCTCGTCGTCAAATTCATCAAATTCGTCGTCGTCGTCAGCAGGTTTTTTCTTACAGGAATTTAAATGACGCCCTAATCTTTGGAATTCTTTCCCGCAATAAGGACATTTTTTATTAGACTCTCCGTTTACTTCAGAATCGTCTTCGAATTTGTTCTTTGTTTTTGTAGTACTTGGCTTCCGGCCTCTCTTTTTTTTCTTTCCTCTTGGTTGAATGATATCGTCAATGCTGGCGTCTTCTGGAGCGAATTCGCAACTTTCTATGTGGGAGTTTAGATCGTCCACGATTTCATCGCAAAAAGGACAGATTAACTCTGCAAAGTCTTCCGAATCCTCCAAATCCCCCTTTCCTGCCTTTCTCTTTTCAAATTTTTGTGGTAATTCTCCTTCGTCTTCTTCAAACTCATCGAGCGTTAAGTCGATTTCTTCCTCTTTCATAATTTCTGATATTTCGATTTTGCTTTCTTTCAGCTTTTGTTCAGCTAGCTTCCTGCTTTGCTCGAATACATCCATCACTTTAATATTTGTTTTTGGATTGTACAAAGCACAGGTCTCGCAAACGAAAGCTTTTGTTCCTAAAACCAATTCTCTTTCGACGCAAATACATAGAGGTTGCAAGCAATTCGAAACATCTCCCTTAGGTTCAAGAAATTTGCAGGCTTGTTTTCTTGCGTATTTGATTTTTTGTTTTCTTCGTGGAATAGCTATCACATTAATTTTCTTTATTTACTAAAAAAAGTAAGTAATGTAATGATTCCTAAAATTTAATTTTTTATATTTTTCCACT
>JBHLMB010000336.1:0-3793 GCA_048938565.1 Promethearchaeota archaeon
TTGCAAAAGACGAAGAAACGAAGGTTATCTTATGTTATCTCGAAAGTATTAAAGACGCCGATCGATTTCTTGAAGTAATGCCTAAAGCGACTCGGAAAAAACCCATAATTATTTTGAAGTCTGGAGTTAGCGTTGCTGGTGCCAGAGCAGCATCAAGTCATACTGGAGCTCTCGCTGGAGCAGATATCGCTTACGATCTGGCGTTTGCAAAATGTGGCGTAATTCGTGCTAAAACAATCGAAGATCTATTTGATTACGGGGAAATCTTTCATTTCCAACCCATACCGAAAAATAATTCCTTTGCTATAGTTACCAACGCCGGAGGTCCGGGTATCGTGGCAACAGACGCTTTTGAAAGAGAAGGCTTGAAATTCGCTAAGTTTTCAGAAATAATCTTGCATTCATTAAGAGAGCGCTTGCCCTTGGAAGCCGCAATTTTTAATCCCATAGACATTGTAGGTGATGCAACTCCTGAACGATACGAGTTCACCTTAAACACTATTTTTGGAATTAATGGTGCTGAAGAGGATAACAATCAGATCACGACGCAAGGTGTACTTGTAATAGTTACGCCCCAAGCTCAAACTAAACCTACTGAAGTAGCGAAAATAGTCCATAAGATCTACTCTAAGCATTTGAAAGAAAAGAAAAAACCTGTCGTTTGTTCGTTTATAGGTGATAAATCGATTTCAGAAGGTAAAAATTATTTAAAACAAAATTTTATTCCCTGCTATCATTTCCCCGATAGGGCAGCTCATTCTCTTAAAACACTAATTAAACATGGAAATTATTTAAAATCTACTCCATTATCAGAACGAGAAATATCGGTTTTTAAGGTTGACAAGCAAAGGGTTCAAGAAATATTTGAAGGAGTTAAAAATGACGGGCGTAAGGTTTTGCTAAGCCATGAAACAAGCGAAGTCTTTTATTCTTATGGAATTATATCTCCTAAATCGCGCCTGGCTCGTACTCCTGCTGAAGCTATGGCCTTACAGCAAGAGATCGGAAAGGCCGTTATGAAGGTTGTTAGTCCACAAATCATTCACAAGACTGATGTTGGTGGCATAGTACTTAACATAGAAACGCCCGAACAAGCATTTGAAGCGTATATCCAAATTGTTGAGAACTCAAAAAAGTTTGGCCCCCGAAGTGCACAAATATATGGTGTGGAAGTGCAAGAAATGGTAGATTATAAGGATCAAGGAAAAGTTAACGAGATTATCGTGGGAATGTCAAGAGATCCTGGTTTTGGACCATTGATAATGTTTGGTGCTGGAGGAATCTATGCTAACTTCATTAAAGACATAAACTTTGCCTTGTCGTATAAATTTACGAAAGACGATGCGAGGGCTCTCATCGAAAATACAAATGTTTATAGTCTTTTACAGGGAGTGCGAGGAGAAAGTCCTTCGGATATTGAAGCAGTGTTAGAAGTATTATTACGTATTTCCCAGCTTGTAAACGATTTTCCCGAAATAATGGAATTAGACATCAATCCTTTGTTATCGTTTCTAAAAGGGTATAGCGCCGTGGATATAAAAATTACGATTAATTAAAGATCATGGAAAAGGTTTATATACATAGTAAATATCAATTAATCTGAAAAAAAAGGATGAAATAAAAATGGTAAAAAGTATTTATCTATGTTCCTTGGAAGAACGAGTTGGAAAAACTCTTATTTCCATAGGGATAATGCAGTATTTAGAAAATAAGGGTTATAAAGTTGCGTATTTCAAGCCCATTGGAATACCGAAAGCTGCGTTTTCAAACAAGGCAGATATTGATGTTGGTTTCATACAGAACACGATATTGGAGTTGGAACTTCCATATGATATAGTATCTCCCGTGTCAATCCCCAACTCATTTTACATAGATCTTATTGATGCTAATAAAAAAGAAGAATATTTAAAGAGAATCAAGGAGGCCTACGACGAGATTATTAAGCATGTTGAGTATGTCGTTATTGAAGGGGCTCCAAGCATCAAGAAATTCATTCGTGTTGGCGTTGACGATGTAACGGTTGCAAAAACACTAGGGGTCGAGGAATTATTGTTCATTAATACAGATTCCTCTGATAGATGCATCGATAATTTGTTTTTTACTAAGAATTATTTCGATTTTAGGGGTGTTGGAATAAAAGGCATTATCTTTAACATCATTGACCACGATTATATTGCTCGTATAAAGGAACTTGAGGAAAATCACATCAAACGATATGGGATCCCCTTGGTGGGCATTGTAGAAAAGAAATACGAATTATATTCGCCTAGAGTGTTAGAAATACAGCATTCAATTGGCGCAGAATTGCTGAATGAAGGATCTATAGCGGGATTGAGTAATTGCGTAGAAAATTATATCATCGGTGCAATGAACACCCAATCTGCCATGAAATTCCTGAGGCAAGTTAAGAACTTTGCATTCATTACTGGAGGAGATCGTTCAGATCTCATCTTAGCTGCCTTGAACGAGGAAGTATCCACTCTTATTTTAACGGGCTTCATACAACCAGATACGAGCATAATAACTGCTGCAACGAAAAAAGGCGTTCCCATCCTATTAAGTCCTTCAGATACTTATACGACGATGAGAAACATCGATAGATTAAAACCAGGCCTTCAATCCGATGAGCTTCAGCTAATTGCAGATTTAATTGATAAATCTTTTGATTGGAGTATAATCGAGTAAAAGATACTTTTATCCTTTTCTATTTTATTTTTGATTTTCTAAATATTGTTTGCATAAAAATGGTCCTGATCGATTTAAATATGCTCACTACTTCATTTTTTTAAATAAGAAACCGAGGAAGAAAGTCAAAAGACAAAAATATCAATGGTTTTATATAATGATTCTAAATTTATATAGTTCTAATAAGAAATACAGAGGTAAATTCTGAATTGCCAGGCGCTTACCTCTTTAGGAATTTGGTAGTTATTGGTGCAGGCCACCAAGGTCACGCAATAGCTCAGGGCGCGTTGATGGGTGATTTTGATAGAGTTGTTCTTAATAGTACTTCAATGTCATCTATTAAAAAAGGTGTTGATAGGATTCTACATAGTCGTTCTTACGGGTTGAACTTATTAGAAGAGAGAGGAATGCTAAAAAACGGATATAATTCTCGCATGCTTCTAAAGAAACTTGTTTTGGAAGAAAATTTGGAAAAGGCTGTTAAAAACGCAGATTTAGTGATAGAATGTGCCTATGAAAAGATGAATGTAAAGAGAGAAATTTTCAAGTTGCTAGGAAAAGCATGTCCAGATCACGCAATACTTGCAACCAACACTTCCACTATGAGCATAACTAAAATCGGTAAGGCTTCAAAAAGACAAGGAAAAGTGATTGGAATACATTTTCTCAATCCTCTAGGCTCAAGGTTAGTTGAGATAACGAAAGGAAAATATACATCAGCCGAAACGATTAAAATCGCCGAATCCGTGGTGCAAAAAATTAAATGCTTGAAAGGCAGAAGGACGATCATAACGCTTCAAAAAGAATCACCCGGATTTGTTGCAAATCGGATCGTGGGCGCTGCCGAACTCTATTTCAATTGGTGTATTGATGAGGCTTTCAAAAAAGGAATATCATTTGAAGAACTCGATGCGGATGTGATCCACTTTATGCCAAAAGGAATGTGCAAGATGTGCGATTTAATGGGAATTGATACGATTTATAATTCTTTAAAATACCTCGAAAATGCGTTATCCCCCGATTTCAAACCATGTATAATTTTTCGCACGCTTATTGAGCAAGGAAGGCTAGGTAAAAAAGTAGGTAAAGGATTTTACGATTGGTCAAC
>JBHLMB010000336.1:3803-4230 GCA_048938565.1 Promethearchaeota archaeon
CAGGTGAACCAAAGATCGATCGATCCAACCGAGCAAAAATAGTAAATCCTGCTTTAATTCGAGCGATAATGTTGAATGAGGGATGCAGGGTTTTAGAAGAAAAAATTGTTAACGAGGCCAAAGAAGTTGATATGGCATTATACGAAGGATATAACTTACCTGGACCCTTTTCTAATGGAATAAAGCAATATAAGAACTATTCGAATTTATTAAATGAATTCTCTAAAAAATCGGGCTTAAAATATCTTAAACCTTGTCGACTTCTTAGAACAGGGGAATTCTTGAAAAGAATAAAAAGCTTAAAATAATAAAATCTACTCGACTATTTTTGAAAAAAAAAATAAATGCTATGAATATTTCCATAAGAATTTATAATGCATGATTGACTTTGATTTGTCATCTATATCTGCGCTTACTATACCCCAAT
>JBHLMB010000337.1:0-4215 GCA_048938565.1 Promethearchaeota archaeon
CTAATTCGAAAAACTTCACATTTTACCAGAAAAATAATATAATTGGAAGGATAAAATTTCGAAAATATCTTTATTTTTTGTTGTTCGTTATTTCGTTTTTAAGCTTGAATCCTAATTCGCTTTGCATTCCCCAGATTGGGATGAAACCATAACTAAGTCTCTGGTCGAAGGAACTACTAGTGTCATATGTCGCTAGGTTTAAGTCGTATAATCCATATGGAGACTCTCGCGCAACGACTTCTGCGCTTCCTTTAAAAAGTTTAACTTTAACGCTCCCAGTAACTTTCTTGTTTATTTCGTTTATGAAAGCTTCCAGCGCGTCGCGTAAAGGATCAACCCAGAGACCTTCGTAAGCAAGCTCCGTCCATCTTTGATCCACATAGGCTTTAAAAGAGTTCTCGTGCTTGGTACAAACATACTTTTCAAGATCTTTATGTGCCCTTATGAGCATTAAAGCCGCTGGAACCTCGTATGTTTCCCGAGATTTTAATCCGATTGCTCGATCTTCCATATGTTCGATCCGTCCCACGCCATGCTTGCATCCAACATCATGCAGCTTTCCAATAAGATCCACGGCTTTCATTTTTTCTCCATTCAAACCAACTGGAACACCTACTTCGAAATTTATGAATATATATTCTGGCTCGTCAGGTGCTTTTTCCGGAGCGGTCGTCCACGCTCGAGAATCTTCTGGGGGTTCGACTTCCGGACGTTCAAGCACGCCACATTCAGCGCTCCGTCCAAAAAGATTTTCATCAGTGCTATATTTCTTATTTTGGTTTGAAATTGGTATGTCGTGCTCCTGAGCGTATTTCATTTCCTCGTCTCGCCCCATATTCCACTCGATCATAGGCATAAGAATTTCTATGTCCGGAGCGTGTGCCTTAGCAGTAATATTGAATCTAACTTGATCATTTCCCTTTCCCGTGCATCCATGAGCAATTGCAGGGATGTTTTCTTTCTGAGCGATTTTCACGCCTTCAATCATTATAAGAGGTCTTCCAACTGCAGTACTTAAGGGATATATTCCTTGATAAAGGCCATTTGCCTTTATTGTTGGAAATATGTACTCTCTTACGAATTTTTCTTTCAAATCGAGGGTATAATGCTTTACAGCTCCAAGTTTGTATGCTTTTTCTTCTATTTCTTTAAACCTGCTCTTATCGGCAAACTCTTGACCGAGATCAGCCGTAAATGTGTATATTTTTGCGTTGTATTTATCTTGAAGCCACTTTAACATGCAGGATGTATCGAGCCCTCCCGAATAAAGTAGTAATATTTTTTCATAATGGGTTTTTTTTGGTCCTAAAACGCTAATATTGATCAACACCTTTTTTCTATAAGCTAGAAATAACTTTATCGTAAAAAAATTTTTAGATCGTGCCTCCCAAAATAAGCTTACTTTAGAAAAAACAAGGCAAGTGCCTTGGAAATAAGTGTATTTTATATCTTTTTTTGATTTGTGGTAAAAAAGTAATGAGATAACTTTAAATATTTTCTTTTTTATTTCTCTTTTGTACAAATCAAAAACTTTTTGAGCATTTAAAGGGGAGTTGAGTGAATAGTGACATCGGTTTTCATTATAGAAAACGATTTTTCCTTGCAGATATTATACAAAAAAATATTAGAATACGGAGGATTCAAGGTTTTGGACACTGCCATAACGGGAGAAGAAGCCATTACAAAATACAAGGAATTTAAGAAAAAACCAGATATTATTTTACTAGATTATAGAATGCCAATGAAAAATGGGTTTGAAATCACAAAAGAAATACTAAATATAGATGAAGAGGCAATAATCATTATTGCGAGCGGAGATGCTAAGGCAAGATCACTTGCCCTTGAAATTGGTGCTAAAAGGTTCCTTAAGAAGCCGTTTACAAGCGAGAAACTTCTGACAGAAATTAAAGATCTCGTAATAAAAATAAATCCGCTCGTGAATAGAGCTTGAGGCTTTTTTTAAGGAGTTGGTATTAGTCATATCATTCGCTTTTTGGAGGCTATAGATTTATATGTGATTTTTTTTAATAATTAATAAATAGGTCAAATTTATAAAATTTGTATGGAATAATTAAATTACCGCAATTCTAACGAAAAACGAGATGGCAAGATATTTTCTCGATTCGATGGAAAATCCAAGGCAAGATGGGATTATCGTTAGTTAATATTGATGGAAAAATACAAAATTGTCGATACTTAGATAACACATGCGAAGAACTAAAATAATGGAGGATAATATTGATCTCAATATTTATTGTTGAAGATGATAAATCAATCCAGATGTTATACCAAAAAATCTTAAACCTGGTTGGTTTTCGCGTGTTAGGCGTGGCAAATAACGGAGCTGAAGCAGTTACCATGTTCGAAAAAATGAGTGAAAAGCCCGATATTATCCTAATGGATCATAGAATGCCAGTTAAGAATGGTTTGGAGGCAATGAAAGAAATATTGACCATGCATAGTGTACAAAAGATTATTTTTGCAAGCGCAGACAAAACCGTAAGGGAAGAGGCTCTCGCCATAGGTTCAGTTGGATTCATTGACAAACCGTTTAGCTTTGATAGGTTAGTGCAAAAGATAAAAGAAGTCATATCTTAGATGCGGAACATATAATCTATAAAAATTAAAAACTGACTTTATAATGAAAATTAGCTATCTCGATAAATTCAAAGGTACCCTTATCGGCGTGGCAATAGGTGATACGCTTGGTTATCCGTTCGAAGGACAACTAAGGTCAGAAATCTATTCTTATTTTGATAATTTCGAAAATTTTATTGGGAAAAACAAATCAAAATTTAGTACTTTCTCAGACGACACACAATTGACGCTTCATGTTGCGCGAGCTTTGATCAGAGGGAACGGTTTTAACACGAATAATTTTATAAATGAATTTGTTTTATGGCTCGATGATCCACCAATTGGACCTGGATATGGATGCCTTTCTTCTGCTAAAAAACTCAAATATGGCGTTTCTTGGGAAGAAGCAGCATCAAAATCGGGAGGAAACGGAGCAACAATGAGAATTTCTCCGATTGGACTTTTTTATTGTAGGGACATAAAAGGCTTGATAAGAGCTGCCCAAGATTCTTGTTCAATAACTCATTCCCACCCTGCTGCATCCGCAGGTGCTCTCGTGATTGCTAGGGCTATATCTTACCTTATATTCCAAGATCCTAAAGTTGGTTTTGCGATTGACGAATTTTTTAACGTCATTAAAACTCCACTTGCTAATTCTAGCAATGACATATGGCAAGCCTTTAAAGCAATACTTGAAAAGGTGGAGAAAAGTTTACACCTTGAAATAGAAACGGGATTAGTAAAATTTTCCCAAGTAGGGGTTAATCCTCCTTATTTTATAGAAGAATATATGGGAAAGGCTTTTGTACATCCCTACACTCTTAGCACCGTAGCTTGCGCAATATTCGTCTTTTTGAAAAACCTGAACTCATTTAAGGAATGTATCTACGAACTTTCTACATCAGGAGGAGATTGCGATACGGTAGGGGCAATAGGAGGAAGTCTAGCAGGAGCTTTTTTTGGATTAGGAAAAATTCCTAGAAATTTAATGGATTTAGTTAAAAATTTAAAGAAAATACTGCTTATAAGCGAAGAGCTTTATAGTACTTTTGTTAAAAGATATGCTTCCGAACTTTAAAGAATCAAAAATCTATCAATGTGATTCTGTAATGAAGCAGTACAATCGTGACAATAATTTGGTGGTTTATTATCAGTATCAACAAGTTTTTCAGAAAAAACCATAACACACTTGTTTTGACAATGTCCCAAGCCAAAAACATGTCCAATCTCATGTATTACTTCTTTTAATACCCTTAATTCAAGCAGGGAAGGATTTACTTTCCTCCCATAAAATGATTCCCTTAACCTACAGATAGATATTATTGAAAAACCAGCGTAATGATAACATGCTCGCTCGGCAATTCCAAAAATAAAATTCATCGTGCGCGAATATATATCTTCCTCAAGCACGCCTAAAACGCAGGTGTAATCGGCCTGAGAAAACACATACTTCATCAGGGATAAGAGCAACGACGCGTCATATTGTTTTCTAGTGCCATTATAGAAGGAATCAAATAATGGCATAGCCTTCTTTGATTTCTTGACTTTCTTTATAATACCTTTAAAGGACCACTCTAAATTTTTTTTTAACCTTAGTAATATGTTTTGATTGACATTACCAATTTCTTGAATTAGAAT
>JBHLMB010000338.1:0-4215 GCA_048938565.1 Promethearchaeota archaeon
TTGTAGTTTTATAGGTTTTTCCAAACAAATACATTCCGTCTGATATGATTTCGTTGAAAGGTTTCTCGGCTAATGTTTGTTTTGAGACTATTATATTCTCATCGCTTTTCATAGGTTAATTTATATTCTCATGTATATATAGTTTGTTAAAATAGGATTAGTTTCTATTTAGATTAATTTAAAAAGAAATTTATTGAATTAATACATTATAAGCTAGATACAAAGATATTTTTTTAACGAAATTGTAAGAGTAATGTATTCTCAAAAACCTCCAAGTAGACAAGCTCCGGGTATTTTTTCATATATAGGTTTTTTTTCATCGAAATTATTGGCCTATTCTATTTTTTTTGGAGCTCCGCTCTTATTAACATCAATATCTATTATCTTTTATGCAATTTTCCAAGCATCGTGGACTTCTAATTTTTTTATTCAACTCGCGATAACATATTTGATTATATCATTGGGAGGACTTCTTTCTAATTTAGCGTTTTACAAGCGTGCTCCTATATTAGGATTACCCCCAAAGGGATATAGCGTTCAATTAAACTTTTTTTTTACATCTTTGATTGGTGGATCCTATTTATTTGGAAATTTAATGGAACTTATTTTTAATATTAGAGCATTTCAGCAAACATTTCTGATGCTAGGTATTATACTGACTTATATAATTGCATTTGTATTGTATTATTCATTCACTACTGTTGGAAAAGTTGGGACCTTTATTCTTTCTTTCATACAACCAGTGCTTTCCATCATTTTATATGGTTTTTTTACTTTTCAATTTAATGTAGAATTTCTCCTAAAGGCTTCGATTTTCTTTAGTATATGTGTTGCACTTTTTTCTATTCCCTATAGTCGAAGCCTTTCTAAAGTGAGTAAGATTTACAAGGAAGCAACTGGATTAGGAGGTTATTCATTCATCAGGGCCTTTGTCTTGTCGCTTGTCACAGATAATAACGACGAAAGGGTTGAGAAATTATTTGATAATGTAGGAATAACCTCCTCGATTAAATTACAATATCTTTTTATTAGAAACGAAAAAAATGAGGAACTTAAGGGAATATTTTTTATACCACATGTCCATTTTGGACCTTTCAAGACTTGCGGATCTTCAGATTTACCTGAACACATTTATAGAGCTTTTGAGAATGTTCCAGGAACTACAGTCTATCACACGACAAACGATCACGCACAGAATCTCACATCACAAGAAGAAGTCCTTAACTTAATGAAATTTATTGAAGAGGATGTAAGTAATGTAATGAAGGATTCAAATGTATACTGGGAAAGAAAGGTTATAGATTTTTCAAGAAAAATTTCAAATTCTGCAAAACTCATCGGTACAAGAATAGGTAAGGCACCACTAATATTTCTTACTCGGCATCCTTTACCTTCGGACGATATTGAAGAAAATATTGGAAATGAAATACAAAGAATCGCCAAAAATAATGGTTTTGATGATGCTATTATTATTGATTCTCATAATTCTATCATTGATGATGAAGTACTAATTCAAATGGATACTCTTGAAGCAAAAGATTTGATCAATGTATCAAAAAAATTCTTTATGGATGAACGGCTAAAAACAACCCAAAAAAACCAATTACTATATGGTGTTGCGAAAGATAAATGCATAGAATATTCCGAGAGAGATGGTATTGGATATGGTGGCATGGTCGTTCATATGTTTAAAAATGTCTTCTCTGGACAAAGAACAGTCTTAGTACATTTTGATGGGAATAACGCATTTATCGATATTCGCTCATTTATCTTAAACATGCTCCAAAACAGGGGAATTGAGAGAGGTGAGGTTACAACTTCAGATTCTCATATCGTAGCAAGGCAAATCACGAGAAGAGGATACTCTCCTATAGGAGATAAGATTAAAATAGATTATATTTTATCAAAATTAAGTATTCTCCTCAAAATGGCTGAGAAAGATTTGGAACCGGTTGAATTTTATTGCAAGGAAACGATTTGTGACAATATCCGGATATGGGGTGATGAAAAATATTTTGATGTAATTATGAACACATTACAAGAATGCATACGAGTATCCCAAAGATTACTTTCTTTGGGATTAGTTGTTCCCTCGTTTCTATGTCTTATCCTGCTGTTTTTCTTTTATAATGCTTTATAGCGCAATTGTCCTTATTTAATAAATATTTCGATATGAGAATGTATTATGACGATATCATTAAATATTTTTTTAAAAAAAATTAACAACCAAATTTACATTCCTTATTAATTTTTACTGAAGATTAATAAGCATGAATAACAAAAAGTATAGTATGAAATTTTTTTTTTAGAAAAAAATTTCCATATAAAAATTAAAACAAGAGTGTTTAAAACATGGCATTAGTCTTCGAATCGTTAGTAATGGGACTTACTTCAGTTGCAATCGTCCTCTCGAGTTTGCTTTTTGGACTTATATGTATTGTAAGAGGCATTAGATATAGAACAAAGTTATTAACCATTGCTGGTATTAATGTTATTTTTATGGGTTCTTATTGGTTAGGACCCTCCGTTGAAATATTCGCCGTAATGTTACTCAATGTACACTTGGATCCTCCCGACCTTTATATCTTATTAAGTTACTCGCAAATACCTTTTGGCATTATATTTATGGGAATTCTTGCAGGAGAGCTCGTAATGCCAAACTATAAGGGAGCAGTATTAGGATCTTTAACGTGTTTAGCTTTCATATACATGGCTGGTTTATATACCTCGCTCTATATGACTATGAATGAAATTGCATATTTCCCTGGCTACATCATTAATGTGCCTCCTGACTTGAATCATATCATTGATGGATATCCGACTCCGTATTCTCTCTGTCTGTATATTGCAATTTTTGGTGATTTCACTGTCCTGTTCTTAGAAGCTGGCGGTTGTTTAATCAAGGCGTATCAATCTACAGGACTCTTGCGAAGAAAGTTCATCTTATTGGCTATTGGTTTTAGTTTATTCGTTTTTGGAGGCCTTTCAGATATTGTTATTGACACAGAGACAACCGATTGGGGAATATATTGGCTTGCGATGTCTAGATCCGTTATGTGTTTTATGGGAATTTTCATATATCTCGGTCTTAAAACTTAAATTCCAAGATTAAAATAATTTTTTTATTTATTTTTTTTATTTATTATTCTGTTTGAAATAAAAATTAATTGGAATGTTAAAAAGGGCAAGTTCATATGAGAATGAAACTTAAAATAAAAGCACATTTTCAAAAATGAATTTTTATAAAAATATTGGAAAATATTTAGTATCTAAAAAAAAGGAATATTCATAATAATTCTATTATTTTTTCTTTTCCTAAAGCGTGTATCATTAAAATCATTTGATTTTTTTTTAGACATAATGCATTCGAATTTACATATCTAATTATTTTTACTGAAGATTAATAAGCATGAATAACAAAAAGTATAGTATGAAATTTTTTTTTTAGAAAAAAATTTCAAAAAAAAAATTATAAAACAAGAGTGTTTAAAACATGGCATTAGTCAACGAATCGTTAGTTTTGGGAATTACTTCAGTTGCAATGGTCCTCTCATGCTTAGTTTTTGGATTAATATGCATCGCAAGAGGAATCAGGAATAGAGAAAAGCTATTAAACGCAGCTGGGCTCAATATTATCATAACAGGATCATACATGTTAGGAACCGCTGTTGAATTCTTCGCAGTAATTATATTTGAAGTACACTTGAGTCCTCCAGAACTTTATATCTTATTAAGTTACACGCAAATACCTTTTGGCGTTATGTTTATGGGAATTCTTGCAGGAGAGCTCATCATGCCGAATTACAAGGACGCAGTATTGGGTGCTTTGACGGCATTAGGGTTTGTATTTATGGGATTTATACTTTCCTTTCTCTACATTGTAATGACCGAATTGCCATATATCTTTCCAACATTTGGTATTATTGTACCTCCTAATCTTGACTATTTAATGATGGATACATTACACCCAGGGCTTGTTAATGGCTTTACTCCTTATTCAGAAGCTTTGTATCTTCTATTCTTTTTCGATTTCGCTGTCTTTTTCTTGTTAGTTATCGGAAGCTTAGTTAAGGCATACCAATCTTCTGGATTGTTGCGAAGAAAGTTCATCTATTTGGCTATTGGTTTTGGCGTATTCGTCTTTGGAAGTCTTTCAGATAAATTTATTGATATTTACGCAGAAGATTGGGGAATGTATTGGATTGCGATATCTAG